>JBAZWX010000016.1:0-12662 GCA_041660145.1 Minisyncoccota bacterium
AAGCTAAGCACAGTCCCGTGGGCCGCAGCCTTATAAGGGATTTAAAAAGTGTCATGGAAAATAAAAGGGTATGATCAAAGCTGTTATTTTTGATGTCGATGGGGTCTTGCTTGACTCTTTTGCGTCCAATGTAGAATTTTTCAATGGATTGCTTGCCGAGTTCGGATATAGGGGTCCCACAGCTGAGGATTATAAATCCATGTATCATATGCCGATGTGGGATGTGATAAAAACAATGACAGGAATTAAAGATGATCGTGAGGTAGAAAAAATTTGGCGTCGAGGGCAAGAGCCTTCCGCAAGAACACGATTGGTTGCAAAAATGCCTATTGATGCGCAAAGGGTTGTGCAAGATCTTTGGGCCAAGTATAAACTAGGCGTGGTGTCTGGGCGCACCAGATCGGGTATTTTTGGGGAGGGACTGAAAAATTTGCAAAAATATTTTTCTGTGGCTATTGGGTATGAAGACACGAAAAATCACAAACCACATCCAGAACCATTATTGCTTGCTGCGAAGTTGGTGGGGGTAATGCCTACAGAATGTATTTATATTGGCGATGCTCTTACAGATGTGCAGGCCGGAAATGCTGCAGGCATGAAAACCATTGTCTATGGTGAGAAAAAATTGGAAGGGGCGGATGCCCTAGCGCGCTCCTTTACAGAATTATCAGGCGTTATTACTGGTATTTGCAAAGAGAAGTAACGTTTTCTCTTCTCGTGGCCATTAGTTGAAAAAATATTATGAAAGACAAAAAGCACTTGTGGTGGGAACTAACAATGGCTATTGTTTTTGTTTGGTTAATTTTCTATCAAATAGCATGTACAGTCGTCCATACAACATCGAAGAAATAAAAAAGAATTATCCCGATAAGGTACAGATGCTTTTAAAAGATCCGGTTCATTTATGGCGGGCGGAAACGGGGATAGAGCTGATTCACAAAGAGCCAACATTGGAGGAGCAGCTTAGAATTTGGAAAAACTGGAACGAAATGACTGAAGAAATGAAACAGAAAAGTGATGCAAAAAGTATGGAATTGTTTGGTAAAGACAATACGTCACATAATACTGAAATTATTAAAGAGTGGCAGAAATTTATATAAATAAATTATGCATAATAATCCTCAGGACAAATGTACAAAAGAGCAGGCTGATTTATTGGACGGGTTTAAACAAAGGGCCAAAGAATTAGGTCTTGAATTTTTTGCGTTAGTGGGGGATCCAAAAACCGGTACAGGTGCCTCTGTGTTTGGCACAACCCCTGACAGTTCTGCTGAAAGTGCGGCTAGACATGCACGAAAAGCGCATGTTGAATGGGAAAATCAGCATGGCATCGACCCTAATCATAGCCGTGGTTAAAAATTACAGAGTTATGGATATTAAAGTCGTGCTATTTGATTTTGATGGAGTATTAAGCAGAGGGCGATTTTACGAAAAAGAATTATTGCCCGAACGCGCCGACATCCATAATTGGATTCAGGCGAATATTTTTGGTGGTAAAGACTCGGTTAAAAAATGGATGAGGGGCCAAATAAATTCACCCGACATTAATAGGGTTATCTCTGACAGTGTGGGCATTGATTATGAAACCTTGAGAGTCCTTTTTGAAAAAAGTGTTAGAGAGATGGTTATAGAAGAAGATGTCTTAAGTTTGGCCAGGTTGCTTAAACAGAAAGGTAAAAAAGTTGGTATTGTCACAGATAACATGGATGTATTTACACAAATCGTTGTTTTGACTCATCGGCTGAATGAAATCTTTGATGTGATAATAAACTCTGCGGATTACGGAATCGTCAAAAAGGAAGAGAATGGTAAACTTTTTGATATAGCGTTAAATACTCTTGGTGAAAAAATCGAAGATACTTTAATGATAGATGATTCGGCCTCGACCATAGAACTTTATAAGCAAAAAGGTGGCCACGGCTTTGTGTATAAAAACCTACCCGAGTTAAAATCATTTTTAGGAGTATCGTAAGGTGCCATGGAAAACAACGAAATCAAAAAAAGAGTATCGGCCGTTGTCATAGGTGAAGACAGGATTCTTTTAATAAAGAGGGTAAAACCAGGAATCGAATATTATACTTTTCCTGGTGGTTCAGTTGAAGAAGGTGAAAGTGACGAAGTCGCGATGTCGCGAGAGACATTAGAAGAGTTGGGTATTGGCGGAAAAATCCAGCAAAAAATTTTCGAAGTTAATAATAATGGTAAAAAAGAGATCTACTTTTTGGTTGGAAAGTATGTGGGTGTGCCTGAGTTAGGCGGTCCAGAGAAAGAAAGGATGAGCGAACAAAATCAGTATCACTTAGAGTGGGTGAATCTGGCAAAAATAGGAAGTATGGGAAATGTTTATCCATACGAGGCAGTTAAAAAACTTTTAGAATTTATTAACAAAAAGAAACAGGCATCATAATTTTTTTTAATATGAATTATAAAGAAATAACAAAAGAAGACCAACAATTGATTGATGCGGCTTCTGAAATAATACGTAAAAATTTTTTATATGGCAGACACCACGTGGGGTGCGCTGTGCGGACTAAATCAGGGAAAGTTTATACTGGGGTGCACATGGAGTCTAAAAATATCGATGTTTGTGCTGAACATGTTGCAATGGGGTCGGCGGTTTCCAGTGGCGAAAGGGATTTTGACTCAATTGTTTCTGTGACAATGAAAAATCACCCTGTGCCGGTTATTATTCCCCCGTGCAAAACATGTCAGGAATTAATAAATTTTTATGGACCAGACACCTGGGTGATTGTTGAGATAAATAGTAAACCACAGAAGTGTAAAGTAAAAGATGGGGGCATTCCCGAAAGCTGGTAACAGATAAAAAGCAAATCAGCCACCGGGTGGTGGCTGTGAATGTCTGTGGCCGCAAGAGGTCGGAGTTTACTTCTGAAATTCGCTGATATCAATGCCAAGGTTCAAAGGGCCAAAGCCGAGAGGGAGAAGCTCTCCCATGTTGGTGACAATGATCTTGTCCATCTTTGTTGTTGAGAGAACAACTTTGAACCTGGAAGGATCGATTCCGCAAAGCTGGGCAAACTCGAACAGATTTTGGCGACAACTACCGCAAGGCCCGGTAATGTCCGTGGTGTCAAAGTCTTTGCCGTGGGCAATGATTGCAATTCCGACGAACTTTCGTAGGCTCATTCTCGCTACGCAAATTGCTACTCGTTCTGCGCAAATAGTTGAACCATATGCCGCATTTTCAATATTCGCGCCAGCACCGACAACAACTTCTCTGCCGTCATGGGTATATAGCGCTGCTCCAACGTAGAATTTTGAGTAAGGACAGTAGGGGTAAAGCCTAGAAGCATGGTCTGCTGCATCAAGTGCTTTCTGCTGAACATGAGTCAGGTCCTTGTACGTCACATATTTGAACTTGGGCATAACCTGTCTCCTTTTCCCTGTGAAAGGTTCTTCGTCGGTAGTATAATGCTCGTGACAGGATAAAGCAAATAGAAGTAAATTATGAAAATTGTATATATAGCGGGCCAATTAACTACTGGATGGGACGGTAAAGACAGGAATTTTTTGGCGGAGAAGATAAACGAGGCCGAAAAATACCAGGTTGCCCTGGTTAATGCTGGCGTCGGTTGTTTTTGTCCTCACGCACATACCTCTTTTCATTATGAAAAAGGGAGTGTTGCGCCGGAATCTTTTTACTATGAAATGGACATGGAATTTTTGAAAAGGGCCGCCGATGCACTTTTGGCTATGCCTGGTTGGGAAAAATCTAAAGGAGCAAAAGTAGAGGTCGAGTGGGCAGCAAAAAACAACTTACAAATTTTTTATCCAAAATCGGCTGGCGATATTAATGACATTATTGTGTGGTCACAAAACAATAAATAAAATTATGGCAAACAAAGAGATTGAGATTAAATTGAAAGTTAAAGATGTCGGATCGCTTTTGAAATTTTTGGAGGAGAACGGTGATTTTAAGTCAGATAAATACCAAAGAGATGAATATTATATGCCGGCTCACAGAAATTTTATCGAGGCGCAACCAATCAAGGAATGGCTTCGTTTGCGCAGGGAAGAGGGCAAATGCTCGGTGAACTATAAAAATTGGCATTTTAATGAGGATGGAAAGTCTTATCATTGCGACGAACACGAAACGCAACTTCATGATATGGATGCAATAAAAAATATTTTTGTGGCTTTAAATTTTGAGCCGCTTATCGTTGTTGATAAAAAACGTAAAACATTCATGTGCGGTGACTATGAAGTTGCAATGGACTGTGTTGAGGGTCTTGGCGACTATGTCGAGGTAGAATATAAAGGTGTGGAAGATAAAATCGACGCGAAAGAAGTGGCCGAACAAATGAGAAGCTTTATCAAAAAAACAGGGTGCGAAATTTTGGAACAAGACTTTCTTGGCTATCCACATTTATTGTTGAGACAAAAATACAATAATATTTAAGGTTGGATTTATGAACTATTTAAAAGGGGATCTAGAAAAAGATGCAGTAAATTGGATGGAAAAGGCAGCCGAAGTTGCCAAGAAGGCCCTTTGCCTTAACGCGAAGTGCGGAACAGTTATTGTTAAAGAAGGAAAAATAATTGGGGAGGGTTATAACGCCCCTCCATTGGATAAAGAAGAAAATAGAACATGTAACAAAAAGTTTGGTCTCGGAAAACCTAATTTCGATAGAACATGTTGCATGCATGCCGAATGGAGGGCGATAATGGATGCGCTAAGAAGAAACCCAGATAAATTACAGGGGTCAAATTTGTATTTTACGAGAGTGGGCGCTGGCGGGGAGATTAAAAAATCGGGCAAACCGTATTGCACAGTGTGCAGCAGGATGGCTTTGGATGCAGGTATAGACAAATTCATTCTGTGGCACGAGGAGGGAATCTGCGAATACCCAACAGACGAGTATGACAAGTTGTCGTATGGGTATGTTCATTTAGATAAATAGGATTATGGTCAAGACAATAAAGTTTACTCAAAAACTGGCTGATGAAATTTTGGCTGGTAGAAAAACTGCTACTTGGCGACTTTTTGATGACAAAAACTTGAGTGAGGGTGATGTCGTGGAATTGGCAGTCAAGGAGTCTCTCAAAAAATTTGCTGACGCAAAGATTTTGTCTGTTAAAGAAAAAACGCTGGGGCAAATCGAAGATGAAGATTATGCGGGGCAGGTCAAAGACGAGAGTCAGAGCAAGATGTTAGAAACAATGAGGAAACATTATGGTGGCCAAGTGACCCTAGAAACTCCTGTGAAAATTATACGATTTGAGTTGATCGAAAAAAGATAAAATAACATGGACCATGTCGCGATAATGAAAAAATCCTGGGGGTTGACTGAAAAAATTCTTAGTGGACAGAAAAAAATTGAATCACGCTGGTACAAAAATAAATGTCGGCCTTGGGGTATAATAAAACCGGGAGACAGAGTTTATTTTAAGAACTCCGGAGAATCTGTGATGGTGGAGGCCAAGGTAAGGAAAGTTCTACAATTCGAAAATTTGTCTCCAAAAAAAGTTAGGGATATTTTGGATAAATACGGCGAAGCCGACGGCATAGAGAGGACTGAAATGTTGAAGTTTGCAAAAATGTTTAAAGACAAAAAATATTGCATATTAATTTTTTTGAAAAATCCGGTTCCGATAAAGCCGTTTGTGATAGACAAAACAGGCTTTGGGGCTATGTCAGCATGGGTCTCCGTTGGTAACATAAACAACATTAAAAAAGATAAATAAATTAAGCCTATGCCTGATCCAAACCAAATAGTTTTAAAAAAGGAGACCTATCTTAAAATGGTGGAAAACAGTCCCGGATCGCGGATGTTTAACTCTGTTTACGTTTTACACAAAGATACCGGTAAGATTGAAGATATTTTGCATGATGGGGAATTTTCATGTGCTACTTTTGTGAGCAGTGTCCTTTTTGTGATAGGGATGACGGATGCTCCTTGTGTGACCGTGGATACTATGCGGAAAAAGCTGGCATCTGATTTACGCTGGAAACAAGTTAATGGCTTCGAGAATGTTGAGCCTGGAGATGTGGTATTTTGGGAAAAAATTAAGTTCGCAGATGGTTCAGAAAACGAGCACGTAGGTTTTGCCCTAAACAAAAACGAGGCTGTTTCTACAAGTGACACAGAAAGAAAAGTTGTTCGTCATGACCTGGCTTGTTTAGAGAAAAGTGCAAACAACAAACCACGAGCGATTACGTCTTTGTTCAGGTATAATTTCTAAAAAAATGGAAAACACTAAGCTACATGAAATTGTTATAACTGCTATTGTTGTGAAGCCTTCTCGACCAGATGACGGTCTGGGCGGGGAGGGCAAGTTTCTTATAACGAGAAGATCGGCTGCAAAGAAAAGATTTCCGCTAATGTGGACGGTTCCAGGTGGGCGTCTTGAAACAGCTGACTATATTAATCTCCCCAAAGACACAAAGGAATATTGGTACAATGTACTTGAAAAGACGGTTCGTCGGGAAGTAAAAGAAGAAACCGGTCTTGATATAAGTGATGTTGAATATGTCACAAGTTTGGCTACAGTACATGCAGATGGAACCCCATCGCTTGTTATATCTTGTATGGCCAAATATGCCGGCGGAGATATAGTTTTTCAAGAAGGAGAATCTGTTGAAGCGGCATGGGTGAATCTTGAAGAAGCCAGGGGATATGATCTTATTGATGGAATTTATGACGAGCTCGCCATGGCCAATGAAAGATTATTAGGAAAAAAGTCAGAGTGGAAACGTGCTAACTAAAAAACATGTCTATAGCCAAAAAAATAAGTTTAGAAAATGCGAAACAAAATAAACTTTTTTATTTTGTCGCCAATGTTGTTATTTACCGCGAGAGTGACAGTCGCTGTCTAATTCTACAAAGGAGTGCCCGCGAGAAAGTCCATCCGCTAAAATGGGGAGTACCAGGCGGCAAACTTGAGTGGGATCAGCTTGATATTTCTAAACCCTCCAGAGTTAATGGCGATGTTTTGGATTTTGAGAACGCAGTGGAGAATCTTTTGGCGCGTGAAGCAAAAGAAGAGGCGGGCGTTGATATCAATGGTAAACTTGAATATATAAACAGCGTTGCTTTTGTCAGGCCTGATGAAACCCCAGTTATCTTAGTTAAATTTGCTGCCAAATATGCAGGAGGAGAGGTTATTCTTGAGGCAGATTCTTTCGACAAATTTGCTTGGGTAAATGCGAAAGAAGTAACAAGTTACGATTGTATAATTGGAGTAAAAAAGGAAATAAAAGAAACCATCGACTTGTTTACTAAATGTTAATGAAGACTATGGGCTTACACGAAAAAAGAGAAAAAATAATTTTAGATAAGACTAACTGGCCTGTGCCAGGAATTTATAAGCATTATAAAGGTGGTGAGTATGATCTGGTTGGAGTGGCCAAATACAGCGAAACACTTGAAGATGTTGTTATATATCGTGCTCGGTACGACGATAAAATATTATGGGCCCGGCCGCTTAAAATGTTCTTAGATAAAGTTTTAGTTGAAGGTAAACTGGTTCCCAGGTTTTCTCTTATTAAAGAAGTAAAATAAAATGGAAGAAAAAGAGAATGAATATTTAAAAATGGCCCGTCTTGCGGACGAGCGGGAACAAAAGGCGGCAGAAAATGCCCCGGAGAAAATGCCCTTGCCTAAAAGTCGTGAAATAAGGGTGGAAGAGAAATTTCGCTTTGATCCAAAGAAAGGAGCAAATGGATTTCCGTATCTGGTTGAAGCCTTTGGTAAAAAATATGATTTGCGTAACACAACCGGGAACACTTGTATCTATCGGTTGCTTTCGGAGAACAGAAATTTTACGAAAGAGCCAACTTTTGTAGAGGTAGACACTGAAGGTTATATAGTTAGGGCCTGGAACAGTTAGTCTTGCCCATGGACCACGAAGCAAAGGACTGCGCTGTGTGCTCGTATGGTGTACGTCTTGAAAAAAGGTCCAAAATACTCTAATATACTCCTTGTATTTCCGCCCATAGCTCAGTTGGTAGAGCAGTTGCCTCTTAAGCAAACGGTCGTAGGTTCGAATCCTACTGGGCGGACAAAAATAAACGAAGTGAAATTTTGTTCGCCCAAGCGAGCAAACTTCTTTGCTCGTGGGGAGGATTCGAAGACCTTCTCCGTTATCCGCCAAAGGCGGATCGGAAAGGTGTACTGAAACTGTAAGTTTCGAAAAGGTAATCCTGTTTCTACTGGGCGGACCAGCCTTCGCCAAAGCTACGGCTTGGCAAAGCAAGAATAAACGAAGTGAAATTTTGTTCGCCCAAGCGAGCAAACTTATATGTGACGGTATATGTTGTCCAGAGCGTCAGAATTTATTTGTTGCGTTAGAATTCGAGTATGGAATAGGTTATAATCACTCCTATGGATAGTATAGAAGAAGGTTTTAATGAACAAGGCAAGGACACAAAGCCCGTTTTTAACTGGCGGGATTATATTGTTGTCCAGTCAAAAATAGGCGAACAAGTTGCAGCCAAACTGGATGAGCTGGCTGGTCTTGCCAGTGAAGACGAAGATTTTATGAAGGATGTTCCGAGATTGCGCCAGCCTGTTTTATCTATGATTCAATACTTTAGAGCAGTGTTGACCCAAGAAGAGAGAGAGCAACTAAGTGATGCAGCACGAGATGCTGGTGAGCAGGTTCCACTACCGAAAAATATTAGGCTCGATCTTCCAAAAAAATAACAAAATTTTATATTCTCGACAAAAACGAAATCCCGCGTTTCCGCGGGAGGTGGCTTTACTTGCCACTTCTGATTTTCTTTTCAAGAGCGCCAAGGATATTATTGGCTACCTGTTGGATCATGTCGATCTCTGAAAGTCCGGTGGTGTCCAGCAGAGTCAGTTGGGGGCACGTGGGAGAGAGGGTCTGGTATGCCCGAGTGTATCTGCCGACCAGTTTCTTGATAGTTTCCGGATTGGTTGTATCGCCAAGCTTCTGACTAAGTGCGATCTTGAGTTCTCGTTCCATGGCGATTTTCGGATCACAGACCATAAAATAAGCCGCATCGATTTTGTTCATCCAGAAACGTGACGTAAAGAATGATTGCATACAGGCGAGCTCTTCATCAGAGAGAAGGCCTTTTTCTTTCCAGTACATCATCCAGCAATAAGCGTCGAAAATGCAGCGATCAAAAATAACGAGATCATACTGATGACCACTGGCCAAGTCTATCAAAAGACTAAGAGCGTACATTCCTGTTCGCAGATTGTAAAGTGGGGTTGAACGTTCGATATGACGAATTACCTCAGCTCCTTCTTGTGGGCGGAGAACACGGAACTCCTGTCTTCTAAAGAATTTATCAAGTTCGGTAATAGTGGTTGTTTTTCCAGACGACGGTGATCCGGTGAACTCGACAAAAAAAGATCTAGGGATTTCGTCGAGATTGTGACGCAGATTTGGTTTCAAAAACTGTCTGATTGCGGTTGCCCGTCTCTCAAAGTCATTGAAATCTGCTTGGGTAACCGGGATAATTTTCGACGGTTGCTTTCTTCGCATCGCGACTCCTTCTTGTCGGTGTGCTGCCCGAAGACATTCTAAATTATAGGGTATTTGTGTACAATGATGTTGTAAATCACAAAACAGTTATGACATCGGGTAAAATAATAGGTTTCGATATGGACGGAGTGCTTGTTGACCATTCGACTAACCGAGTTAGGTTGGCTGCCGAATTGGGCTACAATATTGCGCTAGAACAAACACCATCGGAAATTTTTAGGACGCTGGTTCCTGACGACATTGGAAGGGGAATACAGATCAAATTATATGATGATCGAAGTATAGCTTTAACGCCACCACTTATTGTTGGTTGTGAAGATGGTCTTTATACTATTAAAAATAGTGGGGCGAAGATTTTTCTTATTTCTAGAAGGAAAAATCCGGCTGTGGCCATAGAACTTTTGCAGATTCGCGGACTGTGGCCAAAATTTTTTAACGAGGGGAACACTTTTTTTGTTTCGAAACCAGAAGACAAAAACAAAAAAGCTATTGAGCTTGGTATCACATACTATGTTGACGACGAAACAAGAGTTCTTGAAGCATTGAACAGTGTAGAAAACAGATTTTTGTTTGACCCGTTTGATGTTTTTGCGGACTCTACATTTACTCGGTACTCAAAATGGCCTGATCTTGTAAGGGGGTTGATATAGAGGCTCGGGCGAGAACCCGCCGAAGGCGGGCAAGTCGAAACTTACAGTTTCAGTACAGGTTTCCGATCCGCTTGTAGCGGATAACGGAGAACCTTTTCTCCGCCAGCTGGCGGATCTCTAACGCCGTGCAGCAGTGCACGGCTGCTTGCCTCAATCTATCGCTTGAGGCTCGGGCGAGAATCGAACTCGCGTATAGAGGTTTTGCCCCCCTACGGGGGATCTCCCGAAGGGAGACAGATCGTTCTTCTTTGTGGAGGCCAGGAAGGGACTCGAACCCTTGCATAGCGGTTTTGCAGACCGCAGCGTTACCTCTTCGCCACCTGGCCAGTTCATTGGCAATACTTCTTTCTCAATGTTTCTTTTTGTTGACCACTTTTTAAGAAATACTCTCTGGTTTGTGCCTCTCCGCGTGTGGAAAACGTTTCTGTTTGTACGACTACCCATGGTCTGTAGGACTTAGTGGACTTTGATTGTCCTTGGTTATGTTGTCGAACTCTTTTATCGATATCGGCTGTGCTTCCAACATATAGGAACTCATTTTTATTACTTTTTATGACATAAGTATAATACATGTCCGTTATTCGTTTGGCTACCGAGTCCCCCTACGGGGGATCTCCCGAAGGGAGACCTTATTTTTTGTTTTCCTTTAAAAGAAGTTCCTCAATTCTTTGGCGGTTTTTTTCACCACGGTCGATCTTAAATACAATTGATGGTAGAAATTTTATGTTTGTGTTTTTTATCAAAAACTCCATGAACTCATGATGGCGCTCTTTGATTACGTCTAAAACTGCGCGCTCATTTTTCTCTGGAAAGACCGTAATAAAAATGCTAGCACCCTCGAGGCTATCTGACAATTTTACCTGGGTGACGGTCGTTATTGTTCCTGGGCCTATTGTCTCTCTTAAAAATTGCGCGGCCAAGCGTTCTAGAAGTGATCTGATTTTTTGGTTGCGTAGATCAGACATTTTACTTTAATGTGACATCAACAATTTCCAATAAATCTCCTGGCGCTATGTCAATTTTTGACTCGATCATGGCTCCAAATTGCTCATCTTTCTTTAGCTCTTTAACTCGTACTTTGTTTGACTGAAGAGTAATGAGTTGCCCTTTGGCGATCTCTTTTTGCTGCCTTATTATTTTTATGGCCTTATTTGGAGCAATTACCCCTTCATATACACGACCTCCTATTATTTGTTTGTCTTTTCCGGCACTGCCAAATGTTTTAAGGATTTGTGCTTTACCGACGACTGTCTCGATTTCTTCCTTTGGCATCCTTTCCTTAATTTTTTCTTCCAGGAACTTATTTATGAGATAAATTATGTCGAAGGTTTGAGGTCTTTCAACGCCAAGTTTTTCGGCAAGTTCTATGGCTGTGCGATCGATTTTAACGTTAAAGCCGACGATGACAGGGTTGGTTCTTGTGCTAGCCATTTTAATGTCGGCCTCAGTGATGTTTCCAACTCCTGCGTGCGCTACTTTTATTTTTACTTCTGGAGTTTCAAGTTTTTTTATCTCTTTCTCAACCGCCTCGAGCGTTCCTAAAAAGTCTGATCTTATTAAAATAGGAAGGGTGAGTTTTGTGCCTTGAACCTCGTCTGAAACTAATCCGGCACAAATATTTTTGTCTTTATTTGTTTCGGCCATGGCTTGGGCTTCTTTTTTGTCATCGGCGGAAATAAAGCATGAGCCAACTTTTGGCGGTTCGCTAAATCCCATTACCAAGACAGGGGAAGAGGCGTTCGCTGATTTTATTTGTGCCCCTGAAGCGTCGCACATCATTCGTACTGGTGCAGATAGATTATCTACTATCAAATATGATCCAGTCTTTAGAGTTCCATTTTTTATAATGAGTGTTGTGACCGGCCCCTTTTTTGGATCGAGATTTGATTCTATAACAACTCCGCTTGCTGGTTGGCTGTCATTTTTCTTTAGGTCAGCCATATCGGCTATTAGAAGTATGGTGTCTAAAAGTTCTGGTACTCCTTGCCCGGTTTTAGCAGATATCAAAACATTTGGAATATTGCCGCCATAGCCTTCCAAAAAAACTTGGTTTTCTGCAAATTCCTGTTTAATCTTTTCGATGTTTGCGTTTGGCCTGTCGATTTTATTTATAGCCACTACATATTGAACGTTTGCCTCTTGAATGGCTCTGACGGCCTCGAGTGTTTGGACATTAACTTTGTCATCAGCTGAGACTACAAGAATAACCACGTCAGCGACTTTAGCACCACGCACACGCATTTTGGAAAAAGCCTCGTGCCCTGGGGTATCCAAAAAAGTTATTCGTTCCTTTCTATTTTCTCCGAAGTCATGGACTACTTCATAGGCTCCTATGTGCTGAGTTATTCCTCCGGCCTCATTTTCTACTATGTTGCTTTTGCGAATGTAATCTAGAAGGGTCGATTTGCCGTGATCGATATGACCAACTACCGCGACTATTGGAGGCCTCTTTGTAAGGTTTTGTTCTGTCTTTTGCATTGTAGTCTAAGGCTACCTTTTTGGGCAGGCTTTGTCTATGGCCGCGATTTCCTC
>JBAZWX010000017.1:0-12622 GCA_041660145.1 Minisyncoccota bacterium
ATAGCAGACCAAGAAAAATACAATAAGATTTTAGTCGGTCTATCAGAAAAATTTAAGGTCCCTCTAGTTGCTACTCAAGACTCCCACTATGCTCACAAAGACGATCAAAAAGCCCATCAAACACTTCTGGCTGTGCAAACAGGAACAGATGTCGGTGACTCAGGACTTTTTTCTGAAAGCGAAGATTTTTCTTTCATAACGCCTGATGCTGTTAAGGCTAATTTTAAGGAACACCCAGAGGCAGTCGAGAACACTCTAAAAATAGCCGAGGCCTGCAATATAGAAATAGAAATTGGCAAGTTTGTTTTTCCAGAATTTAAACTAGAGCCCGGGATAACTGCGGATGACAGGTTAAGAGAACTCGCATTCAAAGGAATTGAGAAACGCGGCCTGACCGGCAAACCTGGCGTCGTAGAACGTCTCGAATATGAACTTGGAATAATTAAGTTCAAAGGATACGCCGCCTATTTCCTTGTGGTAGAAGACCTCATTCGTTTCGCACACGAAAATGGTATATACACAAACATTAGAGGGTCTGTCGCTGGATCTATAACAACCTATCTTCTTGGTATTACCTCTGTTGACCCCCTCGTATACAACATCCCATTTGAGAGATTTCTTAACCCAGAACGCCCATCCGCTCCAGATATTGATATGGACTTTGCAGACGACAGACGCGAAGCAGTTATCGACTATGCAAAAGATAAATATGGCGAAGATAAAGTAGCCCAGATAGGAACATTCGGAACCATGATGGCCAGAGGTGCTGTCAGGGATGTAGCTAGAGCGCTTGGTCACCCATACGAAATTGGGGATCAAATATCAAAACTTATTCCAATGGGCTCTCAGGGCTTTCCAATGACTATCGAACACGCCCTGGAACTTACTCCAGAATTAAAGGAAAAATATGAAAACGATCCAAAAACGAAAGAGATAGTAGATCTAGCAAAAAAACTTGAAGGATGTGTGCGCCACGTTTCTGTTCATGCGGCAGGTGTCGTTATCTCCCCGAAACCGCTCAATGAATACACTCCTATCCAGCTGGATCCTAAAGGAGGAAAAATCATAACTCAGTACGACATGTATAATGTCGGCGAAGATGGAATAGGACTAACTAAGTTCGACTTTTTGGGGATTAGAAACCTCACAATTTTAGCCAACGCCGTAGATCTTATAAAAAAATATGATCAAACAGATATCGATATAGAAAAAATTCCTCTAGACGACAAAAAAACATTCGCGATGCTTGCCAGAGGTGAAACCATTGGCCTGTTCCAACTAAATGGTGCCGGCATGACCAAAGCCCTTGTTGAGCTTATACCTTCTACCATTCACGACATAAACTTAATGGTCGCGCTTTACCGTCCTGGGCCTATCGACAACATTAAAGAATACACGCTTCGCAAAAAAGGGAAAAAACCAGTTATTTATCCTCACCCAAAAATGAAAGAGTTTCTCGAACCGACATACGGAGTGCTTGTATATCAAGACGACCTTTTAATGACCGCCATACATGTAGCAGGTTACGCTTGGGGTGCTGTCGACAAATTTCGCAAGGCAATCGGTAAAAAAATTCCTGAGGAAATGGCAAAGCAACACGTAATCTTCGTGGATGGTTGTGTAAAAAATAGCGGGATGACCAAAGAAGCTGCCGAAGAGCTGTGGAACCTTTTTGAGCCATTTCAAGGTTATGGTTTTAATAAGGCTCACGCTGCAAGTTATGGCCACGTCGCATATCAAACTGCCTATCTCAAGGCCAACTACCCATCTGAATACATGGCCGCTGTTTTATCGACAGAAGCAGGAGACGTTGAAAAGGCAGCAGAAATAATTGCTGAATGTAACAGAATGAAAATCCCGGTACTTCCTCCAGATATAAACGAAAGTTTTGGAAACTTTATAGTTTTACAGGGTGATAAAACAAAAATTGACCAAAAACAAAACTCTCAACAAATTTCTATTTCTGGAGACAAAATAAGATTCGGCCTTTATGCCATAAAAAATCTTGGTCAAGAAATATCCGATGCAATAATTGACGAAAGAGAAAAACGTGGGAAATATAAATCCTTAGCAGATTTTCTGGAAAGAATTACTCACAAAAATCTAAACAAAAAATCACTCGAGTCCCTCATTATGGCAGGAGCTATGGACTCACTTGGCGAACGCGGGCAAATGCTTGCCAACATGGACGATCTTCTCGAGTTTAACCGTGAGTTTGCCAAAATACGCACCTCGCAAATATCTCTTTTTGGTGATATGGCCGACCAAAAATCTCTCCCATCATTATCTCTGAAAAAATCAAAAGAATCATCAATGACCGAAAAGTTAGCTTGGGAAAAAGAACTTTTGGGCCTTTATGTTTCCGGCCATCCACTCGATAAATTTAAAGATAAATTTCAGAAAGAAGAAAACACCATACGTTACGCCAGAGCCCAAAGTGAAGGATCCCGAGTTTTTATTGCAGGGGTTATAACAGAAGCAAAAACAATTTCCACAAAGGCAGGTCAGCCTATGGCCTTCATAAAAGTCGCTGACTTCACTGACACAATAGAACTTGTCGTATTTCCAAGGATACTTTCTGATAATCGAGACCTTGTTGCCGCAGATAAATGTGTCGCAATAAGAGGAAATATATCAAAAAGAAACGACTCTACTTCTATTATTGTCGAGGCGGTTAAAGAGTTGGAAGTTTAAATATTTTCTGTCTACGTACCAAAGAATACTAAAAACAAATAAGACCAAAATCGTCGCAAAAACGGCTATGGCATAGAGTCCAAAACCCGCGGCCATACCAACACCCGCCGAAACCCAAAGACCAGCTGCTGTCGTGAGGCCTTTTATTCGGCTGTTCTCTCTTGTTAAAACCAAACCCGCACCGACGAAACCTATACCAGAAACTATCTGGGCAGCTACACGCAAAGGATCAAACGTGGTAACGCCCGCAGCGTGAAAAGTCGTAACAACATATTCTGAGATCACCACGAAGAGAGCTGCGCCTAAAGATATCAACGAATAAGTTCTGATCCCTGCTGTTTTCTGCGCAATAGATCTCTCGAGACCTATCGCCATTCCAAGCAAAGCGGCAACCATAATTCTGGCAAAACCGTCCAAATAAATCGGGTTAATTAGACTCTCCATTTTTATCTTTTTTAAACGAAGGTTTACTCCATCCGGAGATAACCTTATCTCTTATAATATTTTTAACTTTTACCGTAACAACCGCAGACGCTGTTCTTCACTATTTAATTTTATCAGATATACACAAGATCAAAACAGCCCAGGTCCGGAAAAGGCCAGTGAACCAAAAAGGGCCTACTTGAACATGATTATTTCTTCCCAAGGAAGATCTTTTTTTCCGAAATGGCCATAAGCAGCTGTCTTCTTAAATATAGGGCGGCGCAAACCAAGTTTTTCTATAATTGCTTTTGGTCTAAAATCAAACCATTTTTTCAATTTATCTGTTAGACTCTCCCCTTTTTCGTTTATGGCCTCAAGCATTAAAGGATCTTCCTTGCCGATAGCATAGGCAACCGAGACTAAACATTTTTTACCAAGGCCAGCAGCAACCAAGTTTTTTGCAGCAAATCTCGCCATGTAGGCAGCCGAGCGATCAACTTTAGTAGAATCCTTACCAGAAAAAGCTCCTCCTCCATGAGGCATAAAACCTCCGTATGTATCAACCATTATTTTTCTGCCAGTTAAACCAGTATCAGCAGCAAAACCCCCAGAAACAAACTTACCAGTCGGATTAACAAGAATCGCGGAACCAGAAACACCTTCACCAACAATAGGCCGAATAAGTTTTTCAATTATCTCTTTCCTTATCTGTTCGTGTGGAATACCATCTTCGTGCTGCGTACTCACTAAAACACTTTCTACTTTGCCGTTGTTTATAGTGACTTGTGCCTTACCATCTGGTTTGAGCCATTTTATTTCTCCGCTTCGTCTCAATCTTTCAAGACCAGAAGTTAGGGCGTGAGCAAGCACAACCCCCTTGGGAAGAAATTCTGGGGTCTCATCTGTAGCAAATCCATACATAATACCCTGATCTCCAGCGCCACCAACGTCAACTCCCATAGCGATATCTGGTGATTGCTTAACTATGTTTGTTACAACATTAAGAGGGTCAGTGTATCCAATCTCTTTATAAACATCTCTGGCAATTTTTTCAGCGTCAAAGTCAGCCGAGGTTGTGAGTTCGCCCCCCAAGACCAAAAGTCCGTGAGCCCCCAACGTTTCCATAGCCACACGGCTATATGGATCTTGGCGAAGACACTCATCTAAAATTGCATCAGAAATTTGGTCACATACCTTATCGGGATGACCAGAGGTAACGCTTTCAACTGTATAAATTTTTGGGTCGTACATAAAAAAATAATTTCCCGTCATAACAGGGAAAGAAAACGACTACTTTATCTTCCCCAGATGGGGTGGATTTGGCACCTTTGTCCGAACATTATCGGCCAGGTTGCCGGCGAGATCATCAGGCCACTTCCCTCCTTCGCACTCTTGATAAAAAACTATTAAATTGTAATAACATACTAGCATAAGTCCTGCAAAAAGAAAACCCTCCCGCCCGAAGGCAAGAGGCATCTGCAAATACAAAACACGATTACCAGTATTTTTGAAAGTAATCAACCATAAGCACGGCAGTTACAAAATCAGTGTTAGGTCCCCCATAAACCCCGGAAACTTTTAGTAAGTTACGATTCAAAGGGATGTCATCGAAGTCGTCATCTTGGCTTCCCTGGAAATAAAAGTGTATATTGGTTGTTTTGTCTCCCATACTTATTTCCATTTCATATCTAGAACCAGCAGTTCTCAGCTCAATTCTAACAATGCCATCATCTTGAACATGTTCACTATCAATTCGGTGAGGACCATCTCCATACAACTCCTCAAAGTCGATGATACATGTAATAATCTTGCCCATTTTCAGACGAAGAGCGGCCTCTGCCCTATCTCTAACAACAGCATCTTCAGCCGCACCCCAGGCCAGATAGAAAAAGTGCCGCAGCGGGCCACCCGGAATTTCATCGGCCAGGACAGTAACAATAATTGTTACGAAATCACTAAGAGACAAAACGGGGTCTTCGCGACTATCACCCTCAATAAATTCGGCATAATTGAACCCTTTTTTCAAAACAGGCGTATAGTAACCCAGATCCACTCCGTATTTGGCGATGATCTCTGTTGCTTCGGTACTGTGCAAATCTTCAAGAGCTTGTCTGATTACCGCTTCAATGTGAACAAGCATAAGCTCTTCACACAGGTCAGATTCCCACCTTTCAAAACAATCGGCGAGATACGTAAGCAAAGCGCCAATTCTTTTTTTGTCTTCAGGAGAGGCATCGGTCCAGGCAAAATCGACAAATCCTCTCATCCTGGAAACAATGGCCTCTTTGGACATTCTCCACCAAAATGCTTTGACTGGTAATTTGATTTTCAAAGTTCTCCTCCTCGCGACTCGTTTAGAAAAAGTGTCGCAAAAACATCCTACCAGCTCAACCAAACCTTGTCCACAGTTTGATGCTCAGCTTGCACAATAAGTGGTAAAATTATAAGTGGATTTATCAGTTTTTTTAAATCTATGTCGAAAGGTAAATGCGCACTTTCTATGACCGCCTTCGTTTTGTTGGTCATTGGAGGTCTAAATTGGGGCTTGTATGCTTTTAACTACAATCTAGTTAATATGCTATTGGGTTCTTGGCCAACAGTCGAAAAGATTGTGTACATCCTTGTTGGTTTGTCGGCCATTTTGGCTATATTTAGTTGCCGATGCAAAGCCTGCCAGTCTGATGCTGGAAGTTGCTGCCAATAGAGCAGAGCAAGCTTTTTAGAAAAAACAAAAAACACTCGAACCACCGAGTGTTTTTTGTTTCGTTCTTTGCCAATCTGCACAACAGCCAGGCGGGCTGGCAGATCTTGTTTGGGGCGCCAAGAATCGAAACTTATCATGCCTTCGGCAGATCTCCCGAAGAGAGACAGTTTCAGTACCCAGATTGTCCGCTCCGGGCGGATCAATCGAGTTTCGATTCCTGCTCCTTTTTGATTCTCAAAAAGATGCGCCGTCACACTCCTATCTTCGTTCGGGGTGCCGAGAATCGAACTCGGTCTACACGCACCCGAAGCGTGTGTACTACCGGTATACTACACCCCGTATTTTGTTTTTTAGTTCATTGTACCCAGGATAAGATCTGTGCTACTGGTCCTCCCCTGTGGGACGTAGGTCCAAAAGATACTACTCAATGTTAACAAATCAATCTCAGAAAATTTTAGCTTTTTTTACCTGTTTCTTTCGCAAAAATTGCCAAGTATATAATCTCCAATATTCCAAGCGTATTTATCAAAAGAATGGCCACGAACCACTTAACACTTCCCTCTCTGGCGGCACTCCACAAGGCAAGTCCCTTCCAAATAAAAGACCAGGCAAGGACAAGAAGTAAAATGATTCGTCCAATAATCGAGCCTAATAACCATAATATAAATGACATGTTTCAATTATGCTACGTGTCCAAACAAAAATCCAGAGTTCGCTTATTGACCAATAAAAACCACAGGTGTACACTGAGAACATGAAATTGGAACTGCTTGTAACAACAACCACAACTGCTGTTTAGCGGGAGGTTTTTGTTGCGACATTCAGAAACCTCCCTTAAAGGAGGAATTTTTTTATAATTATTACCAAAAACTAAGTAAAAAATATGAGTAAGAAAGAAGCAGAAAAAGATCAGATGTATAAAGTTCGCCATTCTCTTTGTCATCTGATGAGCTCCGCCATAATGGAACTATATCCAAAAGCGGGGCTTGGTGTCGGTCCAGCAATAGAGGACGGTTTTTATCAAGACTACGATTTACCAGAAACGATAAATGAAAGCATCCTTCCAAAACTAGAAAAAAGAGTCCGCGAGTTGATAAAAGAAAAAATAGCCTTTGTTCAACATAGAATGGGTTTTGACGAGGCACGCAAACTTTATAAAGATGATCCTTACAAGACAGAGTTGATCAACGAACTCGAAAAATCAGGCGAAAAAGATGTGAGCTTCTTCAAGTCCGGAAATTTTGATAACCTCTGTCTTGGCCCTCACGTCAAAACAACCGTCGAAATCGACCCAACCGCTTTTAAGTTAACTCGCATTGCCGGAGCATATTGGCGCGGAGATTCAAAAAATAAAATGCTCACGCGCATTTACGGTGTTGCTTTTGAAAATAAAGAAAAACTCGATGCATATCTAAACATGCTAAAAGAGGCAGAAAAACGCGATCACCGAAAACTCGGAAAAGAGATGGATCTTTTCACTTTCTCAGAATATATCGGTAGCGGTCTACCCCTGTATACACCAAGAGGTGCGCTCATCCGTCGACTTTTAAACGAATATATCGAGTCTCTTCAGTCAAAAGTTGGATACACCCAGGTTTGGACACCCCAAATTGCCAAGGCAGAACTTTTTAAGATCTCCGGCCACTACGACAAATACAAAGACGATATGTTTAAAGTTTCATCTAACTATTCTGAGGAAGAATTTTTCTTGAAACCGATGAACTGCCCCCAACACACACAAATATACAAAAGCCAGATGAGAAGTTACCGCGATTTGCCTCTACGCTACACCGACTTCGCGATGCTCTACCGTGATGAAAAACCAGGTGAACTTAACGGTCTAGCCAGAGTTCGATCTTTTTCACAAGACGATTGCCATGTTTTTTGTCGTGAAGATCAGGTTGATGAAGAAATCGACCTTGCCCTTAACATGACAAAAGAAGCGATGGCCACCTTTGGTTTCAAATACAAATATCGTCTGTCCACGCGCGATCCAAAACATCCGGAAAAATACTGTGGTGATCCAAAGACTTGGGACAAAGTAGAAGCATGGGCTGAAAAAATAATGAAGCGCCACAATATCGAATATTTTGACGGACCAGGAGAAGCCGCATTTTACGCTCCCAAAATGGATCTCATTGCCACCGACGCACTTGGGCGTGACTGGCAACTTTCAACCGTCCAGATAGATTTCGTTATGCCAGAAAGGTTTGGCCTTTCATACATCGATAATGATGGTAAAGAAAAAAGACCAGTAATGATCCACCGCGCAATCATCGGCTCGCCAGAAAGATTCATAATGGTGTTACTAGAACATTACGCAGGCGCCCTTCCAACATGGCTCTTCCCTAACCAGGTTCAGATATTACCTATTAGCCAAAAGTTTTCTGACTATGCCAACCAGGTAGCTAATAAATTAAAAGAACGGAGCGTTAGGGTTACTATAGACAATAGCGACGAAACTCTTGGCAAAAAGATACGCGAAGCCAAAAAGTCTAAGGTGCCATACATTATAGTCGTCGGAGAAAAAGAACAAACCGGCAAAACAATAACCGCCGAAAAAAGAGGTGGTGAGTCTCTAAAGGACCTAAAAATAGAGGAATTTATTGACTTAATAACAGAAGAGATAGCTTCTAAGGCCAAATATAAGTAGACAAAACCGCACTAGAATTTTCTAACGGGATTTATCCACAAATTGTATACAAAATATCACGAGGTCGGGGTTGTAGCACCCGACCTTTGTGCTAGAGTAAGCATGATGACAAGCATAAGAATTCCACCACAAGATCTTGAGGCCGAAAAAGCCCTATTGGGATCAGTCATGATGCGGCCTGAATCTGTTTACGAAGTAGTGGATCTTATAAAACCAGATTCTTTTTATGCGACAAAGCACAAGCTCATTTTTGAGTCTATGCTTGATTTGCATTCCAATTCAGAACCAATCGACCTCGTTTCTTTAACCGGCAGAATGAAAGAAAGAAAGAACCTAGACCAAATAGGCGGCGCTAGTTATCTTGCCGAGATTGTGAACTTCGTCCCCTCCTCAGCTAATGCTGAACACTATGCGAAGGTTGTACAGAAAAAACATGTTTTAAGAAGACTTATCGACGCCGCCAATACAATAAACGAACTTGGTTATAATGAGGAAAAAGAACTCCACCATGTTTTAGACGAAGCAGAAAAAACTGTTTACGAAATAGGTAATGTTGCACACACTAAAAATAATTTTATAAGCCTCAAAGACACTCTCGACGAAGCTTGGGAAAGGCTTGATCGTTTGAATAAATCCGGAGAAGAGCTTAGAGGGGTACCAACCGGTTTCAAGGCCCTCGACCACAAACTGGCCGGTCTACAAAAATCAGATTTAATAATACTAGCGGCACGACCTTCCATGGGAAAAACAAGTCTTGCGCTTGATATCGCCAGACAGGCCGCCTGTAAGCACAATGCCAAAGTTGGGATTTTCTCCCTAGAAATGAGCTCCCAACAGTTAGTAGACAGAATGTTGGCAGCCGACTCTTTTGTCGACTCCTGGAAACTAAGGACGGGGCGGCTATCGACAGACCAGGAGTTTACGACGCTACGAGAATCACTTGAAAAACTCGCCAAGGCACCAATATACATAGATGACTCTTCCGACAACGACATTATAAAAATGAGATCGACCGCAAGGCGCTTAAAAAGTCAAAGCGGCCTTGATCTTATTATCGTTGACTACTTGCAGTTGATGCAGAGTCATAAAAAAGTAGAATCTCTCGTTCAGCAGGTTACAGAGATATCCCGTTCGCTAAAAGGTCTTGCAAGAGAGCTCGATATACCGGTCATCGCTCTTTCCCAGTTGTCGCGCGCAGTAGAACAAAGAGGCGGAGAGCCTCGCCTTTCTGATTTGCGAGATTCAGGTTCAATAGAACAAGATGCCGACGTCGTTCTTTTCATCCACCGAGACGATAAGTATGACAAAGAATCCACCCGCCCAAATATCGCAAAAATAATAATAGCTAAACACAGAAACGGTCCGACCGGAGACATTGAACTCTTCTTCGACGAAAAGCGTGTCAGCTTTATGGAACTGGATGAAAATAGGGCCGAGGGAGTTATGGCCACTGCTGAATTTGGTGGTTTTTAAAAAACTAAAATGACCCCTTCAATCAAAAGGCTGGCAGAGATGTTCAAAAAATTTCCTGGGATAGGACCACGGCAGGCCGAACGCTTTGTCTACTTTCTACTTTTTCAAAACGATTCTTACCGTAGGGATTTAGCCAACCAAATAGTAGACCTAAAAGAGCAAATATCGTTATGTTCATCTTGCTTTCGTTTTTTCCAAAAAAACACGGCGTCCTCAAGCGGTCTTTGTGATATATGCAGCGATCCATCTACCGACAAATCTCTAATTATGATAGTCGCTAAAGATATAGACCTAGAAAATATAAAAAGGTCTGGGGCCTACACCGGCCGATACTTTGTTTTGGGCGGGCTTTTACCGATACTGGAAAAACATCCTGAAGAAAAAATACGAACAACAAAACTAAAAGATCTTCTAACAACGACCCTAGAGAAAGACAATCTACGCGAAGTAATTGTCGCACTTAGCGCAAACCCTGAGGGAGACTACACTGCCGACTTTCTCAAAAAATATATTGGTGATATTGCCTCGGCCACGAACCCGTCAACTCAAATAAAAATATCTGTCCTAGGGCGAGGACTTTCAACCGGCACGGAGCTTGAATATTCAGACTCTGATACTATCAAAAACGCATTGAAAAACAGGGAGTAACCCGGCCGCCAAAAAAAACAAAACCGGGCAACGATGGCCCGGAAATTACACAAAACAAAAAAAGTTCACTTTCTCTTTCTGGTTTTGAGACGACAAAGACCAAGAAATTGAAAAACTTGCAGAGAAATAGTTGCCAAAAACAGCAAAAAGACCGCGGGACATTTCTTTTCGAAACCCGCAGGAGCTTTACTTTGCCCGGACTTGACCTTGAAGGCATGATCGACAAGCAAATTACCAAGTTGTATAAGGCAAACGCCAATTTCGTAGCAATCATCAAAATAACCAACATCGAAAACCGTTCTGCCCCTTTTCCATTCGTCACAGGCAATCAACAAGTCTTTTGGCCCATAAAGAATTCTGTCAGACGATGTTTTCCGCCTAACTGCGCTGTTTCTCTTTTTTCTTTTCACAATGTCCTTTCCTGGTCACCCACATTAGAAAGTGGCCCGTCCGTGCCAAATATTATCATCATACAAACAAAAAGAAAACAACCGCTTTCTGTACGGTTGTTTTCTTTAAAAAATATATTTACTTTATGGAGTCTATTGTGACCTTCGAAAAAAGCTGCCTGTGACCGTATTTTTTACGAGATCTTGTTTTGGGTTTATATTTAAAAACGATAACCTTATCTTCTCTTCCATGATCGGACAATGTAGCTTCTACCTTTACATCTTTAAGATAGGGCATCCCAAGAGAAACGCTTTTGCCATCATCTGTTAAAAGGACCTTATCAAAAACAACTTTGTTGCCCTTTTTAACCTCAAGCCTTTCGATCTTGATGGTATCCCCTTTTTTAACGAGGTATTGCTTTCCTCCTGTTTGTATTACTGCTATTTCCATAGTAAGAGATATTCTACACAATCTAAAATTAAAAGCAAGCCGTGCACCATGCGGTGTACGGCTTAGCCATGTATCCGACGTGGTACATGGCAAGGTTGTTACCCCTAAGCAAATCACCATCCAAGTCAAAACAAAACATTATTTCAGATATTGTGCCTTGTTCTGCTTGTGCTCTTCAAACGTTTTGGCGTAATAGATATTGCCGTCTTTGTCCGAAAGATAGTACACATAGGGAGATTTCGTTGGATATATGGCAGCCATTATTGAATCCATGCCGGGGTTAGAGATAGGCGAAGGAGGCAACCCTCTCTTTACATACGTATTATATGGGGATTTCATCTTTAGGTCGTCCACAGTCAAATTCAAGCTTCCTTTCCCAAGAACGTATCCCAATGTCGCATCAACCTGAAGAGCCATTCCAGCCGATAACCTTTTCCAAAGAATCCCCGATATTACTTTCCGCGATTCTGTAGTCTTTCCCTCCTCTTCCAGTATGGAGGCCATGATTAAAACATCTTCGCCAGAATGACCACTGGCAACAATATCATTTTTTACAGACTCCATTTTATTTTCAAAATTTTCTTCCATAGCAGCAATTACATTGTCCGGAGAGGCAACTGATGAGAAAAAATATGTATCCGGAAAAAGATACCCCTCTTTAGCCTTGGCCATATCTTCAAACTTTTTCTTATCAAAATTTAAAATCCTACCATCTAGAAGGTCGGCCATCTCTGATATATTAGTACCTTCTGGGAAAGTCACCTTAACTAGCCCACCACCAAGATCTCGACTGGTAAGAATTTTAGCCACCGACAATAACCCAGTGCCATTTTCAATTTTATATCTACCCGCTATAACCCCTCGCGTAGGAGAAAAAGCTCTGACAAGGACCTTGAACAAAAAAGGTGACTTTATAAATGACTGATTGTACAAACGAGTCCCAACGGCAGCTGTAGTTTCTCCGGGCATAATCTCTACTATCCTTGTTGAAGTCGTACTCCCTGATAAAGGCGGGGCAAAAAACAACCTCGCACCCAAAAACAAGAGGGCAATAAAACAAATAGACACAACAAGGACAAAATTATCGGCCTTTTTTACATCATCTTTCGGTGTATTATCGGGCCGAGTATCAGCCTGTTCAATTTTATAAGGAAGCATAGCTTATCTTTAAATAGGGAGGTTAGAAG
>JBAZWX010000018.1:0-12409 GCA_041660145.1 Minisyncoccota bacterium
GGAACGGACTTCTACCCGCTGTTTACACACTGGACAAACCAGATAATTGTAACTTCCACTATCATCAAAGCTGTGCCACCATTCCACTTTTAGATCCGTTTTGAGATATTCAAGAACGGCTTCGCAGTTTTTACATTCGACCTTGCGGGGCTTGGGAAGTTCAACAACTTCTACCATTTTACCAACTCCTCAAGACGACCTTATCGTGACACTTCGGGCAAGTGACCCACTCACAGCCGTCTGGACCTCCACCATAGTCAGTCCCGTGATACGATTGGACATCGCGTGGAACATACTCAAGGGTAACACCACAGTTTCGACAGACCTTCCGCTTAACAACACTCTTGTCCGGGGTTTCTTTGATCACCCTTACCATGATCTTTCCTTCCTCCTTTTTTCAATGAACGTTACATATGCAGATTACCAATAAAGACAAGGCATCGCAGAAAATAGACAAACGAATGAATCATTTTTTTCTTCAACAAAAAATTAGCTTGATTATTAGCGACTAAATTGATAAAATCAGGTGTAACAAATTTGTTACATTTTATGACAAAAATAGAAAAAGTATTAAAAAATATCGGACTGAAAGAATCGGAAGCAAAAACATATCTGTTTCTCATGCGGAAAAGCCCTGCTTCCATTGCTGATATTTGCCGAGGTGTATCATTTCATCGACCAGTAGCATACCGCGCCCTAGAAAAACTACAAAACATGGGGCTGGTCTGCCTTTCCCCTTTTAAAAACAAAAAACTGTACGCCGCACAAGACCCTAAAAATCTGCGTGAGCTTGTGGAAGAAAAAAATCGTGGTTTGTCAGAAATAATGCCAGAACTAATAGGGCTATATCAATCAGACAAACCAAAAACAGACGTTAAACATCTGGTTGGCAAACAAGGAATAGCCTGGGTTTTTTCTGATATTGTTAATTCTTTGTCCAGAGGAGAAACATTTTTCAGATACACCTCGGAAAAGGACCTAGACAAAGTTAACTCGTATCTGCCAACTAGTTACAGAACGATGCGTGACGCCAAAAAACTTGAGCGTTTGGTTATTAGTAATCCGATTTCCGGAAAACAGAAAAGACCCCGTCTAGAAAGATTTATAAAGTTCATAGCAGAAGACGAAAATCTATTTCAACAAAATATAATAGAACTTATATACGGAGAAAAGATCGCGTTTATCGACCTGAATTCAGAAACGACAACAGTGATAACAAACAAAAACCTCGCCGACTTTCAGAAAGTAATATTTAAATCTTTGTACAAGAAACTCTAGCTAAGACGGGACTAAGTTATCCTCTAGTTGTTCCTATTTCTTCGTACCCAAAACGGCAAATATGTAACCTTCGGGTTGCGGGCTTGGGGTCCCCTCTACCACCGTAGGTCTATTTACAGATTGAACGATATCAGAAACTTTTTTCCATGAAGGAAATGGCGATTCGATAAACTGGTATAAGGCCATCTCTTTCCAATTATTCAGGGACAGATCATTCAGAGCAATACGAACATTGAATTGGGGCCTCAATATATCAGGGTATCTCTGTGTATTTTCTTTGGCCCCAGCTGCAATGTTGATGATATACGGAAACACTGGATTCAGAGGCTTCGGTAAAGGATGATTAGCAACAAAGTCTTCTCCTACATTGGCTGTCGTAGTTGGAAAAACAAGAAAGAAAAATCTCGGATGATAACCACTCACACCTTCGCAGGTTGTAGGCGGAGGTGGTTCCTGCTGTCCGTGTTGCTGTGACTGGCCTCCTCCTTTATAGGGTGGTGGTGGACAATCACTCTCTGAAAATAGGGAGTTTGATGGAAACGAGACTTGTAACGAGCCTCGACCAAGGAGGTCCGTCGTTGCGACACGGGAAGAGGAATTAAACTCACCAACCGTCATGGCCGACAACGGGGCAAAAGCTGTTTCAAGAGATTTCACTAAATTTAAAATATCTTGATCCGTTGTCGCGAAGGAGCTAGTGGGTTTTGGGTTAATTTGCGGCAGTTCGTTTATCACTTCTGGCACAAGCGGGACAAAGGAGTTAAGACTGTCGTCAGACTCAATGACATCTTTTTCTTCACCGACAGACGGCACGACATTTGCACTTGAGGTGGTCGTTGGTTTTCTGGCAGGAACCACATTTACTGGATTCTGAACTGGCTCCACAACATTTGTTACTACCCTCTTATATAATCCGAGAATATCCAAATCTGACAAGATACGATCATATATGCGGACGTCATCTATGGCACCAGAAAAATAATTTAAAGTCAAACCTCCATAGCTCTGGCTACTGGCTCCAATCAGAAGAGGGTAAGACCCATAATAAGAAAAGTTAGTATAGTACTTAGACAAACCATCTCCGACATATACTCCGTCAAGGTAAAATTTAGGATTATCACCGTCTTTAGCGGTAACAGCGACATGATGCCATTTGCCATCATTTACTTTTATCTCCTTAGAATATGGATAGTGGTCTGGCCCTGTTTTACTGCTCAATACCAGTTTGTTTCCATCATAAAAAAACCACTTGTCCGGACGTACCCAATAATTATTTCCTTTTTGGGTTACCGAAAAAGATTTTGGACTGGTTGTCTTAACCCAAGCAGCAATGGTTTCGTTATTCTGAGGTTTTAAACTCTGAGAACTAGGAACACTAACCAAGTCGTTTACCCCGTCAAGAGACAAGGCTTTTCCGATCTTTCCCGTTACAAGGCTTGCGCCACCAATAATCGTGCCATCATTTTTGAACAAACTGGAATCACTTGCGGTGTCAACTTGTCCAATTGTATCAAACGTCCACCATCCTAAAAGACCTGAACTAACATCTGCCCCCGCAACATCTGGGTCTGGTTCTGTACGGGGCGAGGGTTCTTGCGGAACATAAATCTGATCAGCGTAAGTAGCTACGTTGTTACCTTCATTTAATTCGTCTTCCTTTCCCCAAAAACTGCCAATGTTAACTTCGAAAGATGAGTCAATAGTTTCTGGTACATCACCAGAAAATTTTATAAAAATGTGACGAGATGCTTCGGTTTCTCCCTCATTAAACGTTAAGGGGACAATGTAACTTCCAGGCACGACTTTTCCGAAAAAAGATTTTTCCGCCGCATTTTCACCACCTAAACTGTCTAAGGCCACCGCCATGTTGTAACCGCCACTAATTGTCAACCGGTTATTTATTGTCTGAACCGAACCTCTTTGTCCTCTTTGAGCAGACAAGATAAGTTCGACTGTGCGGTCGGAAACATCAGCGACAGGAAGCTGGGTAATTGAATTCCCAGGTATGTAATCTGGTAGTACAGATGACACAGTTATAAATGAATTATATCCGTCTACCAAAGAGGAAATGTCGTAGCTAAAATCTTCTAAGACCTTTGTTTTCTGATTAAAAATAACCAGCTTCTTCGCACCAGAAGAAAAGAGTATCGGTACATTAACAGTGGCTGAATCTACGTGGACAAAAGAGCTTGATAGCCCCCCACTACCAAAAGATTCAAAGTACTCCTCATGGGATATTGCAAAGGTTCTTTTGTTTAACACCGCGCCTGAATCATCTAACTCTTGCAACTCATACCGATCGGTATAAACCAAATCTCCAAACTGTGGTTGATTTGTAAAAATAAGACCTTCTGCCATAAATTTGTTTGTAGACTCTAAATGTTTCAAAGAAATAACCACATATGTTTTTGGCTGTGCAGCTGTGTTAGAGTTGTCAACGGCAAAAAAATTAAACTTCGGTAATTTTAAAAAATCGAAGAAAGAGGCATGAGAAAACAGCGGGGTAAAAAAGGCAACGGCGAGAAGGAATATTATTATTTGTTTTTTGTGAGACATAATTAATTTCGATCTTACTCGCTATACCTTGGACAGGCCGTGCTTGGCATAAGTTTTTTAAGGCGATCACATATCCACTTTTCGTCGACAAGGCCGTAACCGTGTAATCCATAAGTCTTGTTGCCGCTATTCATTATCCCTGACAACGTAGGACGAATGTTTTCTGTAACATATGCGCAACCACCGATATTCGTATTCGTCGAGTTAATCCCTCTAGGATCTAGATCACCGCAATTGCCCCAACTCCCATCTTTTTGTGAAAGACATTCATAACTAACATCACTGCCAACCTTTGTAGCGACCATACAATTGTAGCCATAACGGATATCACAAATGTCTTTGTTCCCCACAGCCTGAAATGCTATCTGTTGTCCTTCTGCCTCAGTAGCAAAAAAGCAATTCTTTCTAGCCCTCTTCTGAATATCATATAACCCCTCCATAAAACATGACCCCGGGTTACCTGTAAAATATGCAACCTTTCCGTAGCCACTAAAATCAACAGCGCTGCTTATAGAAACGCCCACGCCCGATAGAAGATTCTTCCATGGAACAGTGCCGTTAATAATATCATCGGAAGTGGCACAATTTGGAGAAATCATATTGTTCTCCTTATATATTGTTGTAAGCAAATTGCCCATTGACGGCTCAACATACTCATCGTCCAGGCCCCAAGCATGGCCTATTTCATGTTGAAAAATCGAGCTTGTAGTAAGACTATCATCCTGAAAAAAAGTGAAACTTCCATGTGAGTAAGACCTACCAGACAGCATGCCCCATACACCATCGTCTCTCATCGTTTTGTATTTAATATCCTTAAATAAAATCGTCAAATCGGAACCAGGACATAGTTTTTGTAACTCACTATCGAAAGACGGCGATTCGCCGGACAGGTCAAGGTAAAACCTAGTCGGCGAAAGAAGGGCCATCCTCTCGGTCAAATCGTCATAAAATTGCTTTTCCTTATCACTACCACTCTGTAGGTCACCCAGCAACATCCCGCGAATAATAAAAAGGTCTTTGTTGCTTTTATATGGTTCAGTGCTTATTAGTGACTGATATATTTCATCTCCTATGCGCTGTAATTCTGATTCGTCAAACGCAAGTACTGCAAGAGCATATTTTTTTAACTTATCATCTTTATTATTACCAGCCAAATATTTACATTTTGGATCCACTGTTATATTGGGGCCAACAATTTTGGGCGACGAGGGATAAAAGGTCGGTGTAAAAACGCTGCTATCGCCGCCAGCCAAAAGTTCCTGGTCAAATTCATATTTTAACCCGCTAAAGGTACCAATCGGATGATTATATGTATCAGACGTAGACACAAAAAACACCGAAGGATTTTTGGTCTTATAGTATCGCAAAGAATACTCATCGATAAAATCTAGCGCAACGTGAATACTCTGACCAGATGTAATTTTATACTCGTCTTTACCAGAACCATCAACGCCAGTAGGATTAACTGTTAGGGTTGGGGGGGTAACTTTATTCAACTTGCAACTTGTGGAGCATTTACCGATCGCGCCGTTCTTATTTCCTTCATCACATTTCTCGCCTTCCTCTTCAATCCCGTTTCCACAAACAGCTGGGCACTTACCATCTCTCAAAACTAAACCGCCATTGATACATGTTCCAGCACAATATTTACCAGCAGAATCAGTTATGAGTTTCTTCCCAGATGGACATTCATCACCACTCAAAAATGCACACTGTGTATCGCCGCCACTGCCGACCACGAGGGTTTTCCCTTTTCCGCAGCTAGTATAAATACCGCGCGCCGATAAACACCCTGCCCCATAGGACTCACCATCTGCAGGTCTAGGGTTGGCTGTGCAAGTTGGTCCTTGCACATATTTAATTCGACACCCAAAAGAAACGATTGTGTCACAATCAGTGTAATCGTACTGGCCGGTTCCAGGAATAATGTTACAAAGCTTATGAGTTTTACTTATAACCTCACCGTTGTCATAGCAACCACCCCAAATAAGTTCGGCCATTGCCATCCGTGAAGACACAAAAAACAAAAACCCCAGCAGTAAGAAAAAGATCAAAGAGAAATAACAACTACCCCAAAATTTCATGAGGTAATTATAGCATATTAAAAAACCAAATTTCGCCCATTGTTATCACCTTCACTTCAAATCACTATTCTACGCGTAAAAACCAGAAGGCTAAACTCACGTTATAATATCTTTTATTACAAAACCCCCTTCCAGGGAACAATATTTTCCTCTTCTAAAACAAGGCGGGAATGGCCGTTATTATCTTCGCCACGGTAAACAGTAATAGAGGCATTTCCAAAAATGGTCGACTTATATTTTTTTATCGCCTCTTCAATCGAAAAATGGTGAACTAGTCGCTGAAAGAGAATAAGCCAATGGCCATGAACAACTATTACCACTTTTTTACCTGAATAATCGCGGCTAAGCGTTCCCAGAAAACTGTGAATTCTTAATTCAACATCCGGCCAATTCTCTCCTCCGAAAGGACGATATTGATAAACGTTTTCCCTCTCTTTTCGAACAAACTCTTCTGGAAATCTGGCTCGTATCTGAGCCTCTGTCATTGTGTGCCAAATTCCACGTTGGGCCTCAGCCAATCGCGGGTCTTCATAGGGCACAATGTCCGGATACATAATACCCATCGTGCTTCTTGATCGTTTGTAGTAAGAAACATAATGAATATCAAAAGGATCAAATCTTTTCTTTAGATATTCTCCGGTTATTTTCGCTTGTTCTTCTCCCCTAGCAGAAAGTGCATACTCATGAGTAGGAACACCATATTCAGCACGTTCGTTTGCGGTACGAAGATTCCCCTCTGATTCAGCGTGTCTTACTAAAACTAATAGAGAAGGCCAGCCCATATATAAAATATAACACAAGCGCCAACTAAAAGTTATTCTGTTGTGCCCCCATCAAAGTCAGGAGCATCTGCCTCGGCTTCTTGCTTTGTCGATCGTACAATTCCATCTTTGTGATGTGCCGGGGAATATATTGTGTAAAGTTTTAGTGAATCTGTTTTTGAGACATTTATGACGTTATGGTTGGCGCCAGCCGGAACTATAACCGCATCACCATCTTTAACATCATATTCGTTTCCGTCTATTACAACCTTACCCTCACCTGCCTCGAATCTAAAAAATTGGTCGTTATCAGGATGAACTTCCATTCCGATCTCTTCCTTAGGAAGAAGAGACATCACAACCAGCTGGCAGTGTTTGGCACTATATAGCACCCTGCGATAATTGGTGTTTTCAGTAGTAACTTTTTCTATGTTGTCTTTAAAACCTTTCATAAAATTTTATTAGATTAATATCTAATGATAACACGGGAAAAGAAAAGCCGCCCGAGGGTGCGGGCAGCAGAAACAGGGACTACCAATTTGAAAAACACTTTCGAGCCCAAGAACGAAGGACAGAAAAAAATTTACCCAACAGGGTTGGTTTTGCGCCAACTCTAACATCGACAGTTTCAGTAACTTCTCGTCTTGAAACAGTTGCACGACGGGTTCCCTCAGACATAAGCCGGTCGAGGACAATTCTAAACCTCTCGTCTAACACAGCAGAAATTTTTTCAACGTAATCGAGTTTGTCGACTATAGTAAGTTGATCAAGGCTCACTGTCGCACATGCAACTTGAGGCCCCATAGAGCTTACAGAAACAAGACGACGTAGCTCAGCCCTTTGGACATCAGAAGTATCCTCCTTGATAATGATAAACACTTCGAAAAAATCGCCGCACAAACGTTTGGCCAGGGGGTCATCTTTTAGACCGATAGCGGCAACGAGAGTTTCATCGGCTTTCGGTAGACGCTCTCGCCAATCAGTTTCGACGGCCAAAACAGACAGATCGCCGCCCGTATCTCCCACGTGGTCTCCTTCCCTTACGCAGCAAACAAACTATCAAACGGCTAACCAAAAAGCTTTACCCAACAATAAAACTACCACGCGGCAAGCTCAGTGTCAAACCTAAGAGACCTGACAAATTTTTAACAAAAAGGTTAGTTCAAAATCCAAAGAGAATAGTTTAGGTAACCAGCAAAACTTACCCATAAAATATATGGGGCCAAAAGCCACGCAGCTGGTCGAGAAATTTTTGAAAAAATAATAATCGTGGCCAAAATAGCGACCCAAAGAAATATTATTTCAACGAGTGCCGCGCCCGGACTGTGAAGTCCAAAAAACAAAATTGACCAAAGGGTATTTAAAACCAACTGCCCGATAAAAACACCTAAGGCTACTTTTATCTCTTTTTGTTCCCAACCTTCTTTCCAAACCAAAAAAGCGGCAATTCCCATAAGTAAAAACAGCGTCGTCCAAACAGGGGCAAAGACCCAAGCCGGAGGATTTAACTCAGGCTTAACTAACCCTGCGTACCAGGTTGGTACCGAAGGTGCCGTAAAAATAGAACCAATAATACCAGCAAGCTCAGAAACAAAAACCGCAACTATTAATTTCCAAAAATTGCTCCAGAACATGTTTTATAAAATATTATGCTTAAAACTAATCACAAAAACCGACCAACATATCCTTAGGAAATTTGTACGTGTCCTTTAGCGCGCTGCAGTCTACGCTACCGTTCCCGTCATAAACTAACTTCCATACCTCACCTTCCCTAATCGCCAAAAACAAACCGCCAGGACCTTCCGACGGCAAACCTCTCGCTGAAAAAGAAATGGCGCCTCTCATATAACTTTCCGTTTTCTTGAGGATACTCACTTTTACGTCGGTAATTTTTTTATTGTACCTGGTGCCAAGAGATAGCTAATTTCTTGGACCTCGTTGGAATAACAGTTCTCTTCCCAGATGCGCAAACATTTGTCAAGCGGTTCACACCAGGTGTAACCCGCCGAACCAATACAGCCGTGGGTATCCCTGTCTCCACCAACAAGGTTACTTGTTTTAGGAGCACCTGCCGGAGCAAACATCGCAGCCACCACAGCAACTACAATAAAAACTACAGCAACTACTATTGGATTAAAATTTTTACAACATATCATAGTTTAATTTTACACTTTTCTGTCTTTCAAAAAAACAATGGGTCGAATCCTCTCACCGTTTACCCAAGAGACATATGTAACCAATACCGACCTTGGTAACGTTATCTACTCGCAAATCTACTTTAGAAAAAATATCACGGAGCTCTTTCTCGCTAAATTGTTCGGAAATGTTGTCGCCGAGACTTTCATCGAAAATAACAGTAGTGCCACGGATCTCCTTTATCTTGGTCCCCAACGACCTATAAAGTTTCATCCTCTCGTCAAATGCATCTTCTGAATAAACACTCACTACGATTTTACCAGTGCCACTCAGTACTCTAGACATTTCTCGAAGAATAGGAATTTTTCCATCCGCAAAATTACCAAATGTTCCCATGCATATGACAAGATCAAACACTCCCTCATCAAACGGCATCGCCGTCGCTTCGGCTTTAATGATTTTTACAGAAGGATATTTGGAAAAAATTTTTCTGGCATCAAGTACCGCTTTTTCGTCGTGATCCAAACCGACAACATTTTGCGTCATTGGCAAAACATCAAAAATACTTCTCCCATTTCCACAGCCAACATCAAGCACCCTAGAACCAAGCGTGATTATTTTGCAAAGATATTTTTTCTCCTCTTTAAACCATTTTTTGTATGACTGTGGTGAATCTTTCAGGGCCTCTTCCCAATAATCTATATTCTTTTTCATAGATAAGCTATTTTATCACCTTCCAAAGTTGTTTAAATATCTCTCGCTGGTTACTCGCTAAGACTTGGTCACGTATATGCACAAGGTAAAATGGGTGCTCTGTGGTAACAATCATGACAATATGGTCTCCAACAACCCACATTGTACCCGTAAAACGCTCCGAATCCATAAATTTCACAAAACGTCGAGGATAACGTTTATTGGCCATTTGTTTCTCGATATTCGAATCGTTAGAAAAAATCCTAGCTGTAATATTTTTTGATGATGGAAATTTCCAAAACTCGTTGATCCATGAAAAATAGTGTTCGACGAGCCGATAGTCTTGGAAACCCCACCAAGTATTATCATATTTTTGTGCGGACTCATTCCAGCTTGCAGTCTCTTTGTGTAGATACCGCGCAATATTCTTTTCCTCAATAAACTGAATCTTGGGCAACGTGTATTTGGAGTTGAGCGCAATTGAATTAAGTTCGGGGATAATAGCTTCTATTATTTTTGTTTTTTCCCTGACTTTTTTAGCATCTTCCTCTAACAGCTGTTTGAGACTTTCAGGCTCTGCCAAAAATTTTTTCTTTGTCGTGCCTCTATCCTCGACAACCAAGCCCTTCTGTTCAAGACTCTTGGCAATACCGTATATGGTTGTACGGTTAAGTCCAGTAAAGCTTTCAAGCTGATGGGGCGTCAAACTTCCTCGCTTTATAATTTCGAGATAAACCAGAGCCTCGTGGGGTAAGAGGCCTGTTTTTTCTAGTTTTTCTTGAATTTCTTGATTCATGGTGCCATTATATACTTTTGTTGGCGTAATGTCAACACTTTGGTGTTGCAGAATAAAGACATTTTATCTATTTTTGGTATTTTGTTACAATACTAATTTACACTTTTATTTTTATGGCTAGTATAGAACATAGAGAACGGTCAAAATAGCAAGCCACTTCGGCAAGGCTCATGGCAAGTTCATTGAAAGGAGAACGCTGACGAAAAATGTAGAAGAACTAAAGATTTTATGGGACTCTACTACCCAGGCCTGCCCCCTAGCAACTGTAACCTCAAGTTTAAGTCTGAAAAGCATCTTTCAAAGGCTGCTGGTCGACAGTAACGGTGATATTCTGATCCAGACGCCTCGTAGCCCCATCCCCATACTAACCGTCAAAAGGCTTTCCGTTATCGGATTTAACATCTCAGAACGCGAAGAAGAATTTAACCTCTGTCTGTCCTATCTTGCCGAGGGCGAACCAAGAACAATCTTTATTGGTTGGACAAATAACCTCCCCTCTCTAGAAAAATGGGTAGCAACCGTTCATCGACAACTAAGGATCGAGAGTACAATGGAATCCTGGCGTGAAATATCCGAGCTGTTGTATAAACACGAGACTCCTTTCCCTCGGGGTTCTTCACAATACGAAACTTTTTCCTCATTCTTTCCGAACGCAGATCTATATCTATCTTTAAAAGAAGACGTCTATCCTCGCCTAAGGGTATCCCCATCCGGCAATATTCTTGTACAAGTTCCTGTTCATGCCGCATTGGGCAACCTCACATCAGCCCAAAATATAGATTGCCAATCTATTGCTGGTTTTTTTACAAGACCCTTCGAAAATAGAATCGAGCTTTTTCTAAGATATCTTGTATCGAGAGAAACAGGCGAGCTAAAAGACATCCCTATTGGTTGGACAAAGAATGATTTCGCCCTTAATCAGTGGGTAACAAACGTACATAGACATATCAAAAAAATACAGAAAGAAAATCAAGCCACAGTTATAGCTCCGCACACAACAGGTGAACAGAGAAAGGAATTTCTTGCTCTCGCCGGATATAGGATCGTAAGATACGATACCTTTCACAGAAATGAAGGCGGAACAGTTGTCGGTGGTGTCTCCGCTGTAATTTCTGGGCCTTCGCTCCGGGAAACAGAAAAGGCTGCAAAGAATGCGTGTTTTGCAGAGGAAAATGAAAATACTGGTTATGGAAGATTTGGCATTACTATAGTGAGGCCCTGCAAAGTAACAGCCCAAACAATCGAAATTATACCTGATCCCGGCAATCGGCCTGGGCCGCACGCGCCGGATCTCAATAGGTCTTCGCCTCGCTTTGAACTTGAACTTTGGTCATTTGGCGAGATTACAGAGGATAAGTAGCATGAAAAATAAAACACTAGTACACCATGAATCTTGCACATCAAACGATGATACGTACTGGTGGCCTGGTCCTTGCACCTGCGGAGCCGAAAAAATAAAAAGCGTAAAAAGTAAACCCAAACCAATTGAGTTCATCGCCCTCGTTGTTTATCAGATTATCAGACACGATAGCGAATGCGGGTATGGTACCGTCATTGGCAATATTTCGGCCGTTATCACCACTGGTCCTTCTTACAAAGATTTCAACAGGACTGCAGCAAGTGCGCGTTTCGAAAGAGAAAGTGAAAAGAGAGGTAAAGAAAGATTTGGACTTGTATTTGAAAAAGGCTGCAGGATAATTGCCCAACCACTCGAGATCATCATCGATTTTAAAGGAATCCGCGATTTTTACTTACAAAAAGATTGGCCTCGCTTTGAACTAAAGTTCCACTCCTTTTCAAAGTTTAGCTGATTTAACCAAGAACAGAATTACTCTCCCCGACGCAACCGCGTCGGGGTTTAAATTTTTTGAATTTTAAGTTTCGGCCCTTTTAGTTCTACCTCTTCAGCCAGCCTGTCATCAAAAGAACTCCAGCGACAAGATTAAGAATAGCGTGAGGAGTCATTAATTCAGGTGCGAGACCATAAACAAGCATATAAATATGACTTCCGAAAACTAGAATAAGCCCTATTCCATACAGCCACCAACTTAGTTTATTTTCCGAATACATTTTTTGATTAATTAACTAATATAAACTAATTATAC
>JBAZWX010000019.1:0-12035 GCA_041660145.1 Minisyncoccota bacterium
TCCGTTGTATCTTGGTTCAAAAAATTTGATTGGTCAGATAACAACGCTTGCTGCTGCTTTTGGTGTCCAAGCTTCTGGGGCACTTCGTTATGCGGAAGATGTTCTGTCAAAGAGTACAATCCCTGCTGGGGCTGAAGGGTACTTTGCTGTGATCAACCAAAATGCCATTGCAAGAAAAATTATTGATCCTCGTATGGCTGATGACGGATTTCGTTATCGGTTTGCAGTGAGTACTGTTTTGGATAGGTTGGCATTGGTCAGAACTAATGTTTTCTATAACCCCTCCATGTTCAAAAGAGGCTGTCATGTTGTTGCACAGACAGCTTCGTGCGTGGCGTTGTTGACCGCAGAACAGAATGACAATGACATCATTATAATTCCGGCTCAGCTGGGTCTTGGCTTTAAGGATCATTCTCCTGTAGATGCTCGCTGTTGTGTGGGAAGTGAAGAATTTTGTCTAGGTACAGTAGAAGTTGGATCTATCCTTATTGCTAATCCCGAAAGGTTTTTGAACAATTTTTCTGGCCTTAACATCCATTGTTCTGGAGATGTATGGAATGACTCTAAGGTTCCGAAATTTGCTTCAGGGCAGTCGACGCCTGGGCTGACCTTGGACTGGGTTCCCGACGATGAGAACGACCTTTTCTCTGGTACAGCCACTGGTTTTTTGACCAATTTGTAGTTTGTTGTTATTTCTGTCGATACTCCCGCACCTCTTGGTGCGGGATTTGTTGATTTTGTGTATGGTCGTGGTACAATTTTGTGATGGATGAGCTTAATAAAACGCAAATAGTTTTGCTCACAATCTTCATTACTTTTGTCACGTCGATTGCGACGGGGATAGTGACCGTTACGCTAATGGATCAATCTCCTCCGGGGATTACACAGACAGTAACAAGGGTTGTCGAAAAGACGATAGAAAAAGCAATGCCCTCAGAAATTGTTAAAGAGGTGCGCGTTGCAGTTCCAGAAGGTCAACTTGTTGCGGACGCTATAAAAAAATTAAGACCAGCGATTGTAAAAATTTATCCAGAGGGGAGTGTCTCTCAGGTTTTTTCCGCGAACGAAATAATTCCTGCTGAAAGCCAGGTTGCTGCTGTTGCGTTGGCTAGCTTTTCAAAAGATACTCCTGCGATTGGAGTGGTAATAAGCCCCGATGGCCTTATTGTCACGGCCGCTCCAGTTGCCCCAGGAAATCAATACACGATTGTTTTGGAGAACGGGTCAAAGTATAAAGCTGGTTTTGTAACACAGGCGCTGGAGGTTGGCCCTGTTTATTTGCTAAAAGTTTTGGACGCAACAACGAAAAGTTTTGCTATTGCAAAAATGAATGTAGGCAAACCAACTCTCGGACAAATGGTTGTGGCACTCGGATATGACAGAGGTGGATTTACGATTTCTTCTGGTATAGTTACACATTTGCCTGATACTGAAGAACTCACCCAGATTCAAACAAATATTCAGCTTCAAGACTTTAACATTGGAGGCCCGGTTATAAACGTAGATGGCGAAATGTTGGGGGTTGTTGTCTCCAAAAATAGCGTTTTGTCATCGGGCGTAATAAATTCTCTCTTGTCTTCTTTGCCGGCCGCCAAAAATGTTCCAGTACAAAGCGGGTCATCCGGGCAATAAAAAATAATTTTTGTCTACAACTGTGTTAAGATACCTCGTCCTGTGTTAAGGCGGGTAGGGTTGACGTAGAGCATAATTACCATTAAAATACCATCTTATGCCACCATTTAATAACTTTACAACTAAGGCCAAGGAGGCAGTAAAAAAGGCACACGAACTGGTGCTGGAAAGAGGTCAAAATCAAGTTTCACCTCTTCATTTATTGTCAGCTCTTTTGATACAGGACGATAGTCTTGTCCTTTCGATTTTGGATAAACTTGAAGTTGATACAATGCTTTTGACGGATCAAATTTTGGAGAACCTAGAAATACCAGATTCAAATGGAGCCGCGGCCCCCGTATACCAGGTTTACCTTACTCCAGACCTGATGAAAGTTTTTGAAGTTCGCGGGAAAATAGCGGGTTTTTTGAAAGACGATTTTATATCAACCGAACATTTGTTTTTGGCAGTTCTAGAGGTTCCAAGCCGCGCGCGCGATGTCCTCGGAAAGTTTAAGATAGACAAAAAAGCGATCTACAAAATATTGGAAGAGATAAAAAGTGGAAAGTCCAAGGATCTCGGCGGGAAGAAAAAGCCCAAGCTAATAGAAAAATATACTCGTAACCTTACGGATATGGCCAGACAAGACAAAATAGATCCTGTCATTGGCCGCGATCAAGAGATTCGTCGTATCATGGAAATCCTTTCTCGCAGAACAAAAAATAATCCAGTTTTGATAGGCGAAGCAGGTACAGGTAAAACAGCCGTTGTAGAAGGGCTTGCTAATCGTATTGCGAAAGGGGATGTTCCTGAGTCTCTCAAAAATAAAGAGATCGTTTCTCTTGATTTGGGTGGTCTTGTTGCTGGAACAAAGTTTCGTGGAGAATTCGAAGAGAGTTTGAAGGGCATTCTCAAAGAGATAGAGAAGGAATCTGGTAACATAATTTTGTTTATTGATGAAATGCACACACTTGTTGGCGCTGGTGCGGCAGAAGGTTCTATCGATGCCTCAAATATGTTAAAGCCACAGTTGGCTCGAGGGGAGCTTCGGGCAATTGGTGCGACGACGTTAAACGAATATCAAAAACACATAGAAAAAGATCCGGCTCTTGCCAGACGTTTTCAGCCAGTACATGTAGGCGAGCCGAGTATCGAAGATGCGGTTGCGATTTTGCGCGGGATTAAGGGCCGATATGAACTTCATCATGGAATTAAAATAACGGATGATGCTTTAATCGCAGCAGTAAACTTAAGCAGTAGGTATATTTCAGACAGGTTTTTGCCCGACAAAGCCATAGATCTAGTAGACGAGGCTTCGTCAGCCCTTAGACTTCAGCTTGAAGATAAACCTGCCGAGCTTTCAGATACTGATCGAAAAATCATGCGTCTTGAAGTTGAGCGTGAGGCTCTCAAAAAAGATCCAAATGCGGCGGACAAAAAGACCAAAAATCGCGTTAAAGAAATAGAGCAAGAAATAGCGGAGCTGAAGGAAAAAACTTCTGAACTTGAGTTGCGTTGGAAAAACGAGAAAAAGAGTATCGACGCTTCCAAGGACATAAAGAAGTCTCTTGAAAGTCTGCGGCTTGAGGCCGAGGCGGCTGAAATGAGATCAGATTTGGCTCGGGCTGCTGAGATTAGGTACGGTCAAATTCCGCAAAAAGAGAAAGAGCTCGAAGATTTGGATGTCCGACTAAAGAAGATGCAAAGCGCCAAGCGTGTCTTGCGAGAGGAAGTTACGGAAGAGGATATCGCCCGCGTCGTTTCTAGGTGGACAGGTATTCCTGTTTTGAAAATGCTCGAGGAAGAGGCAGACAAATTAATTCGTATGGAAGAGGATCTGTCTAAGAGGGTTCGTGGTCAGAGTGAGGCCATTAAGAAAGTTTCTGAAGCGGTTCGTAGGTCTCGTGCTGGAGTGGGCGACCCCGACCGGCCGATTGGCTCGTTCATGTTTTTAGGCCCTTCTGGTGTAGGTAAAACCGAGTTGGCTCGCGCGCTTTCTGAGTTCATGTTCAACGACGAGAACGCGATCATTCGTGTCGACATGTCTGAATTTATGGAGAAACATTCTGTTTCAAAACTCATAGGTTCACCTCCGGGTTATGTTGGTTATGAGGAAAGTGGGTCAGTTACAGAAAAAGTTAGGCACCGTCCTTACTCGATAGTTTTGTTTGACGAGATCGAGAAGGCACATCCCGAAGTGTTCAATATATTACTTCAGGTCCTCGATAGTGGGCGCCTTACTGATTCCAAGGGCCGCGTTGTAAACTTCAAAAACACGATAGTCATAATGACGTCTAACATCGGCTCTGAGTTTGTTGACCGTTTAGAAACGATTGGTTTTGGTAACGGGCACAAGTCTGATGATTTCTCTGACATAAAGGACAAGATAAAGGATAAACTGCGCGATCATTTTAGACCGGAGTTTTTGAACAGACTCGACGAGATAATCATTTTCAACCCTCTTAACATTGAAACGATCCGTGAAATTGTTCGTATCCAGGTTGGCATTGTAAGTAAGAGGTTAACCGACAAGGGTATTAAGCTTGAAGTATCGCCAGAGGTTATAGAACATATAGCGAAAGAAGGGTATAATCCGCATTATGGCGCGCGACCTATTAAGCGTCTAATTCAGACCAAGATCTTGAATCCTGTCTCCGAATTTGTTATATCAAGAGCTATTGGCCTTGAGTCTGAGGTCTCTGTTAAGATGAAGGGAGAGGAGATAAACGTGGAAATTAAGTCCACAAACGGAGGTGCTAGTGAAGAAAGCAGTAAGTTAAAAACCAGGAAGAAGAAGTAGTATATCAGAAAGCGGCTTTTGCCGCTTACGCGCAGGTGGCAGAGTGGTCAATTGCAATAGACTGTAAATCTATCGCCCATCGGGCTACGGGGGTTCGAATCCCTCCCTGCGCACTAGCCTTCGCCAAGGCTACGGCCTGGCAAGACAAAAATAAACGAGTTCATCTAGAACGAACGGGTCTTTTTTATTGTTTTGTGAGTTATAATGGGAGGGCTGACTCGCGAGGTTTTATATGAAAGTCCTCTTCATTTGTAAAGGAAACTATTTTCGAAGCCAGATGGCCGAAGCTATTTATAACAAAATGACGAATAGCCATGATGCTACTTCAGCTGGCACCTATGCCGGTGCGCCGGACGAACCGGAAGGACAAATTTTATCTAATTTATTTCCGGACGATTCTCCTTTCATGAAAATTATGGACGAACACGGCATGGATGTCAGAAAAGAAAAAACAAAGAGGCTAACTCCAGAAATGATCCAAGAAGCAGACGTTGCCATTTCTATGGCGGAGGAACCTTTCATTCCAGATTTTCTGAGGGACAACAAAAAAGTAATTTGGTGGGACATCGCTAATAATGCCTCTTTTGAGTTTATTAGGGAGACGTATGAGGAGTTGTCTAAACTCGTCCAGGATCTTATCGCAAAAAGATCCCAATCACGGAGACCACTTTCAGGTTTTTGATTTATAAACAAATAGTTGAATTGTCTACGTCTTTTTGTTTATCTCGTCTTCGGCCTGTTTAGCTAGTTCGAGGAAGTCACTGATGTCTTTTGCGTTCATTTTTCTTGGCTTTTTATCTTTTACACAGAAAACCCCAACGGGAAGGTGACTGGCGCGATCATACAAAGATTTTCCGGCGTAGAATCTAATAAATGGGTCGCCCTTAACCATGGGATTATCTGAAAAGCGGGGATCAGCCAACGTATCTTCTATTATTAAAATAACCTCTGACATTAGCGCGTGTCCACAAAATGATATGTCTCTTCGTCCCTCTTTATTACTTAACCCTTGTACGGACTTGAACCATTCGCGGTTCTTGTCTACTAGGGTAATAGTTGAAATTGGGACTTGGAATCTTTCTAATGCCTTTTTTGTTATATTGTCGAATCTTTCCTCTGGGGCAGTATCTAGAAGGTTGAGTCCTTCCAAGGCGCAGACTCGTGCCGCGTCATTTTCTGGGATTGGTGCTGATTGCATATGTGTTAATATATTAGTTTCTCTATTATATTAACACAAAAGGTGCCTGGGGGTATCTTAACTGAAAAAAATTTTTACGAGATGGGGTATAATTTAAACAATGAACAGGTTATCACAAGAAGAATTTTTTAAATCATTGCCCAGAAAAATAGTTGGGGCAGCAACTGTGTTTTTAAATGAAGCAGACGAGGTTTTGATGGTTAAACCAAATTATCGAACGGGCTGGCTTTTGCCAGGCGGAGCCGTGGAACAATTGGAATCTCCCCAGGAGGCTTGCATAAGAGAGACAAAAGAGGAGACTAATCTTGATATTGTATCGCCCAAATTACTTAGTGTTTTCTTTTCCAAAAGGCTTGATGTGACACCAAAATACGAGTCTCTTCAGTTCATATTTTTTGGAGGAAAGTTGTCATCTGACGATATCAAAAAAATCAAAGTGCAGAAAAAGGAACTCGATGATTTTGCTTTTTACTCCAGGGAAGAAGCCCTGAAGCTAGTGGGAAAAAGTCTGGGAAAGAGATTGTCGGCCAGTCTAGACGCTTTGGCCTCTGGTGCTTTTTCTGTTTATGGCGAGTCGGAAGGCAAAGGACAGTAGCGCTTTTAAGTGTGATAGAATCTCTTTATGCCACAAGAGCAAGCTCCACGGCCAAAAGATACCTCGCCAAATGAACAAATTCGGCAAGAAGAGATAAATTTTAACAAGTTGCCTTTTGTTGTCTCTGGCTTACCAGATCTGCCGGACTTACCAGATGTTATAGACAAATTTGAGGCAAAATCTGAGGAGGAAGAATTTGAGCACACCAACAAGGTGCTTAAGGTTTTTTTATCAGACACAAAATTAATAACAGAAGAACTCAACGCTGCGTATACCAGAGGCCGTGAGGTGGACGATATTATTATTTTTGGCGCACTAGCTCGCACAAAAAGAAACGAAGAAATACTTGAAGATATTGTTTTTAAAATGAGAGATAAACCCGATGCTAAATGGGAAGGTCTCTATTGGTCACTTCTTGACTCTTTGAATAAATTGGCTGAATCTCCTAAGTTTTATGAATTTTTTAAAAACGACAAGGAGGGCATGAGGTTTGCCCTTAGTTTTATAGAAAGAAATGCTGCCGATATAGCTATAAATGTCTCAAGAGGGCATGCATATGGCGTTGACGCACTGTCTTTTAGGGCATTAGAGAAACTGAACCAAAAAGGATCGACCCCTAAACAAAGGAGTTTGGTGAAGGGCATATTTTTTCAAATAGAAGAAGATGTTTTTTCTGATCTTGATGACGAAAACGATAATGGCATTGGAGATGAAATAGTTTCTGTTGCTAGGGTCTATAGTCGTAGTAGCGACAAAATCTTTTCCATAATAAGAAATAAGTTGTATTCTGCCTACCCTGAAAAGGCTAGTAGGGCGGGGTTAATGTTGGGTAGACTTCTGGGAGATAGTGAAAAGGAGGAAATTAGAAATAAGGCGCGTGTGGAAATTACTGATTACCTTAAATGGGTTGGTGTTGACGCTGGTATCGCCAGAGATCTATTAAATATCTGGTTGACGATAAACGCAGGTGAGTCTGAACACATGCTCCCTCTTAACATGAGAAATGTAGCTGAATTGGAAAAAGAAAGGCCGGGGAGTGTGGAATTTTTATACAGAGAATACGGGATAAAAATTTTTGGAAGGTATCCAGTCAATTTGCTGATAAAACAAGTTGATGCCGAAGGCGATACGAAAACTCCTTACGGTATAGTTGTATATCCAAAGTCTGATTACAACGGTGCTTTTTATGAAAACAAAGGGATATTTTCGAGTCTGGGCGAGCAGCTTGGCGATGAATATTTGATAAGATTTTCTGAAGCTAAAAGTGGACCAGATTTCCTTTACCGTATATATAGTGCAAGCAAAAAATTTGGCAAAATATCTTTTGCGGTCGTTGGCGGGCATGGGGAACAAACTTCTATACAATATGGGAACCCGTCGGCGTCGGATTCTTTTGTTTATCTTAAAGACCTTGGGATGTCAGGAGCAAGCAAGGTTTCTCGTCACTTTATAGACGAACCTACGTTCATTCTTGTCTCTTGTGAGACCGGAAAGGGCGAGGGTATGGCTCAAAGGGGTTCAAAAATAATATCTAAAGCCAAGTTCCTGGCCCCAGAGCAATCGTCTAACATACGCGAATTGAAAGTGTCTGGCGTAAAGGAACATAAATTACATTTTCAGGCAAAATATAGTAAGGGCGAGACAAAAAAATATTTTGGCGGTGTTGACGTGTCTGATAAACAGAGCAGATGGGTGGAAAACTAAAAGTTTGTCGTTAATATTTTTTCTCGTCAATGCGGTATAATTGGACTATGAAATTATCTTTTACTCGTTATGGAGTTTTTGCTCTTCTTAACCTCGCGATAATTTCTTTTTACGGATCGTCGCAATATTTCGCTGCTCTTCTTATTTTTGTTTTATCTCTGGCTGTTTTGTTTGCAGAGGGTAACAAAAAATTATTTTTTCTCTACGTGGTGTCGGCAATTTGCGGTCCTGTAGCCGAAATGATCGCGGTTTATACTGGGCACTGGACGTATGCCGTTACTTTCATTTTTGGGGTCCCTTCCTGGCTTTTTCCATTGTGGGGGAATGCGGGCTTGTTTGTTGTCGCAACATGGAGCTATATTTCCAAACGTAAAAATTAGGGAGTTTTGTGTCGGGTATTTTTCTTGGTTTTATTAGTATTATTGACTAATCACTATAAGTTCTGTAGTATCACAAAAGAAGCAGTGCTTGTTTTGACTGCCAAAAATGGGGGAACGTTGAAAACACTAATCTGGCAACATTTTAGCCAGAACAACTGGAAAAGAGAGGCAAAGATGGCGGCTGTTAATTTTATTGGGTTTCTTCTGGTTTGTCTGCTTGTGTCGACCGGTCACCCAGGTGAAATTATTGATGTTCTTGCTTGGCTCTATAACTTTGCCGTAGCCTGTCTCATCATTTTCATCGTTTACATGGCAGGTGATTCTGTCCACTATTACTGGCTTAGCGATAGACATGAAAAGTTCTTGAAAGAACAGGCTGAAAAGAAGAAGCTAAAGGCCGCGGGGGCGCCAAGTGGCGGCTCTGGGCATAAGGGCGGCAGAGGCAAGGGAACAGGAGGAAAGAAATGAGAGGTATCACGGTTTATCCCGACGGTTCTTTCTCCAAGGGTATTCAAGTTGATGACGGATGTATCGTGTTGGGATTGCCGGAAGAGAAAGGCACCTGGAATCAACAGGCGAAGGTTTCTTGCCACGCCGATGGCCGTTCTCTGAGTGGATGTTTTGAACATTTCAAGAACGTTTTTGGTGGATTGACTGTTGATGACGCTGGCACTAGCCACGATGATGATAGACTGGTTTTGGTAAAGATGATTGTCGGTCCGAAAGAGTTTACTGTGGAAGGAAACCTTCTTTATCGCCCGCCCACTATTTTCGCTTTTGGTACACAGTTGGGTGCTGGGTATCACCAGATTTCCTCTGTCCCAGGACGCATAAACACAGAGATTCTGTTGATGATCTCAATTTCCTCCGGGCATATTAACGTTCTGTATTCTCCTGGTCCAGATCAAGAGCGGATTTTGGATCATCAGGTTGCCTTTGTCCTTGACTCAGATGGTCTTCGCGTTGTTTATGTAAGGGCCGTTAGTGTTTCTGATATCACTGACGCACTTGCAAGTGTAGACGATGATGATGAGGAGGATAAACCCGATTCTTTGCCAGACTAATTCCCGTTTTTGTTGCGCGTTTTTTGCCGCCCTGCCCATGGGCGGCCTTTGATTTTTTAAGAAGTATCGCACGTTGACTTTATTACCAGTTATTGCAAGTATTCTCGATAAGGTCTGCCTCGCGTGGGCGGGCACGCAACCTTGAAAACGAAATCAAGAGAGAAAGAGAGGAGAAATGAAAGCAGTAACCGTTTGCCCTGACGGTTCGGTCGGACTGGGAATTGAGGTTACAAATGGTTTTATCGAGCTTGGGTCGGAACGAAGTGCTAGCTGCCTTTCCAATTTTCAGGCGAAAGTAAAAGTGTTTTCTACTTTGCCAAAAGATTCTGGCATGATTTTTGACGCCAGCGCTATTAAAGTTGATTCCGAGTGGATTGTTCAAGAAGACATTGGCGATGGCGAGGATGAGGCTGATAATGGTTATCTTCTTGTTAAGTTAACCGCTGAGCCTTTGCCAGTTGTTTCCTGTGACGAAAACGAGAAACCGTCTTTTCTTATCCCCAATTTGTCTTTTAGTAATCCTGTCACGGATTTGGGTTTTGGTTATACCGAAGGAGAGGGTGGTGGTGTCTTTTGTGACAAGTTGGTGATTGTTCCGATGGGAACAGTTATCACTTGTTACTACAGGGTTGACGATGGAACGGATCGTCTTGCTCATTCCTATCAGCTGTTTGAAGCGACCCCATATTCTGCTGTTAATGAACCAGAATGGCAAAAGATCAAAAGGAAAGTTCTGTCGAGGCTAGGCAGCAAAAAGATTGGACTTATTCACGATAAACCGCTTAACGTTTTTACCTTGAATCATCGCGCTTCCATTGGTAAATTGAGGAGTTGCTTTGGGCGCATGACGCGCGGACTTGTGCACTCTATTCCTGGAGAGGAACCCGACTCGTTACTGTTTGTGATACCAGACGGATCTTTCAGCAGTGGTGTTTGCAGTCGGGTTTATCTTGCAAATGGAGACTCTGGAGTTCCTCTGCTTGTCGAAACGGATGATGAGCCAGATGACAATCTCGTGCTTGTTGTTGTAAGAGAATCTATTTACTCCCAGGGTGTTACTAGCGCAGTTATGGAAGGTTTCAAAATTGACTGGGAAAACAATATCAAAGCCTGCCCAGAGATTAAGGCAATGTCGGCAGTATCTTGTGAAGGTGAGGTCGGAGGTATTGGTGTGGGCGAAATTTATAGTCTGGTTTTGGCGCCTCTGTGGTGGCTGCAAAAGATATCTGAAAATTTTGACCGCAGAAGACATTGTATCCAAGAAGTTTCTGCCGAAGGGGTTGTTGTTTCCGGGAAAGATGAGGTTATCGAGTCGGATAGATTGTCTTGCGGGCGATGCGGAAACTCTATGGGCGATAAACACTTTGAATGTCCAAGCTGTTTTGGTGAATTTTGCCCTGTCTGTTTTGATGTTTGTGATGAGAACAATCCAGATGGCAACATTGTGTTGTGCCCGCATTGTGCGAGGAGCTTGAGGCTCCCGAACTCTAGGCAGCACTTTGTGTTGGCAATGTTTGATTCTTCCGATCTTGATGTCTACATACACTAATTTGTAAAGTTGTGTTTCTGTCTGTCGCCCGCCGTTGAGGCGGGTTTTGCTTTTGTTTTCAATTGGTTGCGATTTGCCTTGTTTGGTATCATTATTAGGCCATGGATTGTAGCGAAACTTTTTCTGGAAAGAAAATAACTCTTATGGGCCTTGGTCTACTTGGCCGGGGTGTGGGTGACGCTAAATTTTTAGCTGAGTGCGGTGCCGACCTTGTTATTACTGACCTAAAAAAAGAGGAAGAGCTTAAATCCTCTCTAAAAAAGCTACAAAAATACAAAAACATAAAATACACTCTTGGGAGACACGATTTCAAAGACTTTGAGGGTCGAGACATGATTCTGAAAGCAGCTAATGTGCCGTTGGAATCAGCATACATAGCTCATGCTCGCACAAGAAAAATTCCAATAGAAATGGATGAGTCTCTTTTCGCAAAAATATCTAATGCGAATATCGTTGGCGTTACTGGCACACGTGGAAAAACAACAACGACCACCCTTGTTTACGAAATTCTAAAAAGTGCAGAGGGTGATTTTTCTGGTCTGTTTGGTTTTAAAATAGGGAAGGTTTATCTAGCTGGAAATATAAAAGGCGTCGCGACTCTCCCTTTCCTAAAAAAAGTAAAGCCAAACGATATTTTTGTTTTGGAACTTTCATCTTGGCAACTGCAGGGTTTTGATGAAAGTAAAATAAGCCCACGTGTTGCGATTTTTACTAATTTTATGGACGATCACCTAAACTACTACAAAGGTGATGTCAAAAGATATTGGATGGATAAAGCTGCTATCTTTAAAAACCAAAAAGATGGCGACATTTTTGTCTGTTCAAAAGAAGTTGTCGGAATTGCTAAGTCCATGGAAGATGACAAGTTTATGCTTAACGTGACAATTTCTGGCCCATTTCCAAAAAACTTTAAAACCAAACTAATAGGTCAGCACAATCTGGACAACATATCTTTGGCGATTGTTGCGGCCAAGAAGATCGGAATAAATGTTCAAAAAATAAAAAAGGTTGTTTCTAAATTTTCCGGGGTTCCAGGTAGGCTAGAATTCATAAGAAAATGGAAAGGTATCTCTTTTTACAATGATACAACGGCGACGACTCCAGATGCCGCAATTGCAGCTGTCAGATCGTTTG
>JBAZWX010000020.1:0-11375 GCA_041660145.1 Minisyncoccota bacterium
TTCGAAGGTCTTGGCATGGATGATATATTTAGCAGTTTTTTTAGCGGCGGTGCTTCTGGTAGACGCTCGAAAAAACCACGAGGAAGAGATATCTCCGTCGACTTAGAGCTTACTTTTTCTGAAGCTGTATTTGGTGTAGACAAAAAAGTTTTGATAACTAAAGTTAGTTTTTGTGATGATTGTGGAGGGAGTGGCGCGACAAAGGGTACAAAAAAAGATAAATGCGATAAATGTGCTGGAAAAGGATTCATTACAGAGACAAGGTCGTCTTTTTTTGGATCTTTTTCCTCGCAGCGTGAATGTGATAAGTGCCATGGTACCGGCGAGATTCCCAAAGAACCATGTAAAACGTGTGGTGGCCGAGGAGTTTTGCGTAAGACAGAGGAAATACCAGTATCTATTCCTGCCGGAATTGACGATGGTGCGATTTTACAGATGACCGGACTTGGCGAGGCTGTTTTTCAGGGGCGTCCCGGAGACCTCTACATCAAGATACACGTAAAGGATCACTCGGTCTTTAAAAGAGAAGGGCACAACATAACAATGGAGCTCAATATAAAGTTGTCGGACGCTTTACTTGGCGCAGAATATGAAATTTCTACGTTGGACGGAAAAATAAAATTAAAAATTCCCGCAGGGATTTCTTTTGGCGAGATTTTAAGAGTTGCCGGACGCGGTGTCCCCGCATCGGGATCTAAAAGGGGAGATCTAATGGTGAAAATAAGTATACAAACTCCAGGACGTTTATCCAAAAAGGCAGTTGAACTGATAGAAAAACTTCGCGAAGAAGGAATTTAAAGGTGAAATATAAATTTTACACAAATTCGAAAAAGGCATGGCGGGCTATGTTAGACGCCATATTTGTAGCTCAAAAAAGTGTTTATTGGGAAATGTATATTTTTGAACACGATTCTAGTCACGCTATTGATTTGGTGGGCGCTCTCAAAAAGAAAGCAAAGGAGGGTGTTGATGTCAAAATAATTTTAGACGGTTTTGGTTCGCTCTATTTCCCACAGAATGTTGCAGACGACTTAACGGCAGCTGGTGCAGAGATTCTATTTTTTAACGGGTGGTTTAGGCGTGTTCATAGAAAGATTTTGATTATAGATCAGCAAGAAGTTTATCTTGGAGGGGTTAACGTCGGTAAGGCTTATCACAAATGGACGGATATGCATATAATGATTAAAAATAGTGCCATAGCTGAATCATTGGTTAGATCTTTTAGCCATTCTTATAACTTGTGCGGGGGACAAGACAAGAAACTACTAGAATTTAGAAATAAAGCCATCGTAAGAAAAACCCAGGTATGGTTGTTAGACCACTTTCCCTCTCTTGGTCGCTATTTTTTGAAAGAGTATTATCTTGAAAAAATGGTGAGAGCAAAAAAAACAATGGTTATGACAACACCATACTTTGTTCCTAGGGCCTGGTTGATAAGGTCTCTGCGGGCAGCAGCATCGCGTGGGGTCAAGATAGATATAATAGTGCCAGGTGACACTGATAGTAAAATAATGAATATAGCCAATAATCTTTTTATGTCCTTGGTCTCGAATGAAAATATAACTTTTTATCTTACTTCGACTATGAACCACGCAAAGACTATTTTGGTAGACGACAGTGAGGGCATGGTTGGGTCTGCAAATTTAGACTCGCAGAGTTTTCACTTTAACAACGAGTTGGGCCTCACTTTCAGAGATAAAACTATGGTGGCGGACTTAAAGAAAATTTTAGATGAATGGAAAAGAGGGGCAATCATTTTTAACAAAAACAAAATGGCACTGGCTTGGTATTATAGACCACTTGAGTGGATTGTTCGGCTCATAAGTCCTGTTCTGTAGAAAAAGGCCCCGCTAGGGTTTACATACATGACTCTGCCGATTGAAGAATCGCCAGTACGTTTTCTTTCTAGAGCGTTGCCGGCGATGACGGCTGTATTCTTGCTACTTTCTATGGGGAGCTCTTTTCGAGTCTGAATTTTTGAAAACAAACTGACTGTCGTGTCTGTCTATAACTATGTGCCCGCTTTTTTCAATCTCAAGACGGAGCTTGTCTGCCTTTTCCCAATCTTTGTTTTTTCGTGCCTCGATTCTTTCGCAAGCAATTTTTTTTGTTTCAGAATCAATCTTTGTTCTCATCCTGGCCAAACGTATTAAATCAAGGCCGAAAACGGTATCAAAATCTGTCGCTAGTGTTAATTTTCTTGCTGGATTTATGCTCGGGCTTTTCATTACCTCCCACATAACAGCTAGGGCCTGTGGCATATTAAGATCGTTGTAAATTGATTCGTCGAATTTTGCAAGATAGACGGCCGGTTCGTCGTCGTTCTTTTTTTCAACTTTTTGGCCAGCTTGGCTTTCTAAAATCGTCTCGGCCGTATGGTTTATTAAATTATCGAGAGAGTCTTTTGCTTGGCCGATCGCTTGCCAAGTAAAGTTTAAAGGCTGGCGATAGTGGGCGTTGAGACAAAAATATCGAAACGCTGTTGGGCTAATGTCTTTCTTTTTTAGATCAGCAAGTGTAAAAATGTTGTTCAAAGACTTGCTCATTTTTCCGCCATCTATCATCAAAAACTCCCCATGAAGCCAATAGTTAACTGTTTTGTGGCCAAAGGTCGCCTCGTTTTGAGCTATCTCGTTTGTGTGATGAAGAGGGATAAAATCAACTCCTCCACAATGGATGTCAAACAAATCTCCTAAATATTTTATGCTCATTGCTGAACACTCAATATGCCAGCCAGGAAAGCCTATTCCCCAAGGTGATTCCCATTCCATTTGTCTTTTCGGGGGCTCTTTCGGGGAAAATTTCCAAAGAGCAAAATCTGTCGGATTTTTTCTTTGCTGATTTGCCTCTATCCGTGCGCCTTCTTTGAGGCCCTCAATATTAAGTCCGGCGAGTTTGCCATAATCTGGTAATTTCGATGTGTCAAAATAAATTCCGTCATTGGTCTTGTATGTGAATCCTTTTTCTTCAAGGGTTCGTATCATTTCTACTTGCTCACTTATGTGCAGAGAGGCCTTCGCTAAAATATTTGGAGGGATTATGTTTAGCCTTTCCGAATCTCTTAAGTAAGCTTTTGTGAAAAAGTCGACAATTTCGACTGCGGTCTTTTTTTGTTCGCGTGAACTTTTTTCTATTTTATCTTCTCCAGAGCTGCCGTCGCCGACTAAATGGCCAACGTCAGTTACGTTTTCGACATGGTTTATTGTGTACCCGGATCGTAGAAGGACCCTTTTAAGAACATCCTCAAAAATGTATGTTCTAAGATTTCCTATGTGGGCATAGTTGTAAACAGTTGGGCCGCAGGTATACATGGAAACCTCTCCTGTTTTAACAGGTTCAAATTTCTCTTTTTGCCGCGTAAGGGTGTTGTATAAATTTACATCCATTGTTTGTATTTGAAGAAAATGAAGTTAGCGATCGATGCAACAGCCATAATACTTACAACTGCCCAAAATCCTCCATCTGAAGTATAAAAAGGCGTTGATCTTACTCCCATCCCAAATATGGCAGCCAGCAGAGATAGTGGCATCGTAAGGAAGGCGATGATGGTTAGATTTTTCATGGTGTCGTTTGCCCTTGCAGAAAAAAGGCTGTCGTTTGTATTTTTCAGCTCGTCAAAAATATCTTTTATTCCGTCCAGATTGTTCCATATTTTGTTGAATTCTCCTGAAATGGCCATCACGTAGTACATGTATTTGTTACCGAAAAAGTCTTTAGCTGCGATCTCATAGGAATTTAAGATCTCTCCATGTGTTTTTATAGAATTTTTAAGGTCTATAATTTCTTTGCCGACACTGGATATTTCTTCCACCAACATAACATCATTTCTTTTCTTGAATATTTTTTGTTCGACGTTTTTTATTTTTCGATTGACGTGGTCTAGTTCAAACTCGGTGTACTCGTACATTTTTTGCATTATCAAATAGAAAAGGAACCCCGCGTGAGTATCGGTATTTCCTCTATTCAAAATGGCGTTGCTCTCGAAAATCTTAGAGGTTTCCAGAATGGGGGTTATGGACTCGTAATGAGTTGTAATCAAAAAATCTGATCCGATTACAAAGTCTACTTCTTGGGCAGAGATTTCTCCGGTTTGTCTGTCATATTTTGGAAAGTGCAAAATAAGGTACATAAGGTCATCATAGACATTAACCTTTGCTCGCTCGCTTTCGGTCAGAAGTTCATTTGCTACGAGTGGGTGTATTTTATATTCCTCGGCCAGAGATAAAATTTCCTGTTTGGTTGGATTTTCTAAGTCTACCCAAGTTAATTTTTTATGTTTGTGCGTTGAAATCATGTCTGGATTATAACATCAAAAATGTTTTGGAAAAAATATTTTATACCCTTGAATGTTTTGAGTTTTTTGGGATAATAGAAAGAATGAGAATTTTCCGAGAAAGAGCTTTGTTGTTTTTTGGTGTGATTGCAGTTGTGGCGGTCTCTTTTTTTGCCGGATACTATGCCGGTGGTTACAAACAACCCGCTGCGGTAGGTATAAATAGCCAGGTTGTTGGGGATGGTCTAACAATATCAATGGTGGGCGGAAGTATCGATTCCGGGCAACCAGCCGGGGTGGATTTTACTCCTCTGTGGAAAACATGGCGGCTCATAGACAGCAGTTTTGTAAATGGAGCACATGCGACAAGCGGGGTTGCTGTTACAGAACAAGAAAAAGTTTGGGGCACTGTTTCAGGTCTTGTTGGCTCCTTGAGTGATCCCTATTCCACATTTTTCAAGCCAGAAGATGCAAAAATTTTTCAGGATAACATAAGTGGTAGTTTTGGCGGAGTCGGCATGGAGGTGGGGATGAAAAATGGGGTTATAACAGTTGTTGCTCCTTTAGAGGGCACCCCAGCGCAAAAAGCAGGTATACTTCCGGGCGATGTTGTTTTGTCTGTTGACGGAAAATCGACTCTCGACATGAGCGTGGACAAGGCCGTAGGTATGATAAGAGGGCCGAAGGGGACGGAGGTAAAATTATCTATTGGTAGAGAGGGACGAGACGAGCCTTTGGAACTAAAAATAACCAGAGATACAATAAGTACTCCCGTTATAGAGCTGGGTGATAAAAAATCTGGTTCTGGCAAGGGTACGTCTGGAAATGGGTTGCGCGACGACGGGGTTTTTGTTATAAGGTTTTATAACTTTACCAGCAATTCCCCAGATCTTTTCAGAGAAGCTCTTAGAAAGTTTATTTTATCTGGCACGGACAAGCTTATTTTGGATTTAAGAGGCAATCCTGGTGGCTATTTGGATGCAGCCGTCGACATTGCGAGTTGGTTTTTGCCGGAAGGAGAGGTTGTCGTCAAAGAAATAAATGGCAAGGGGACCCGTGAGGTTTACCACAGAAGTCGCCCGGGTTATCACATTTTTAATGATCGTCTCAAGATGGCCGTTTTGGTAGACAAAGGAAGCGCTTCTGCTTCAGAAATTTTGTCTGGGGCGCTTAAAGAGTATGGGATCGCTAAGCTTGTTGGGGAGAGGACTTTTGGAAAGGGGTCTGTACAAGAGCTTATTTCGTTGGATGATGGTTCCGTTATTAAATTAACGATAGCAAAGTGGTATACTCCCAAAGGAGTTTCTATCTCGGACGGAGGGTTAAAGCCAGACATTGAGGTAAAGATGACAAAGGCAGACATTGAAGCCAAAAAGGACCCTCAGTTAGAAAGAGCCGCCAAATTATTAATAGAAGGAAAATAAGTATGAAAGTTATATTGTTACAGGATGTTTCTAAAGTGGGTAAAAAATACGAGATTAAAGATGTCTCAGACGGTTATGGAAGAAATTTTCTTATTAACAGAAAGTTGGCCCTTTTAGTTACTCCAGAAAATATAAAAAAGATTGGTGCGTCCAAGAAAAAACATGAGGAGGAGCTACAACTTAAAAACGAGTTATTAGAAAAAAGTCTTTTGACGATAAACGAAAAGAACTTTGTTATAAAGGCTCCTGCCAGCGAAGAGGGTAACTTGTTTGCCGGTATTCATAAGGCTGATTTAGCAAAGGTTATTGCAAAGGAAACCGACGTCGAATTAGATCCAGACACAATAATTTTGGATAAACCAATAAAGTCTATCGGAGTTTTCCCTGTAGACGTAGCTGTTGCCAACAAAAAAGTGACGATCAAAATAACCGTAGAAAAGGAGTAGAAATTTTAAGAATACCTTGAATCAAAAATCGGCCTAGTCGGCCGATTTTTGATTACGTTGAGTTTTTTTGTTTAGTTCACGCTAACGGTTTTCTTGGTGACAGTTACTCCGTCATATCTTTTCTTGCGAGTTTCGCCGAATTTTACCGTACCAGCCTTGGCAGCAAAAAGAGTGTGATCTTTTCCCATTTTGACATTTGCGCCGGCAACTATTTTTGTGCCCCTTTGTCTAACGATTATCGCTCCTGGTTTGGCTTTTTCGCCATCATAGAGTTTTGTCCCCAGATATTTAGGATTGGAATCTTTTAGGTTTTTAGCTGTACCTCCAGCCTTACGATGCGCCATATTTTTATGCTATTGTTTATTAAATTAGAAAGTATGATAAGTCTAAGACATATTGGAGATAAAATCAAGGCCCACAAAGAAGAGATATTCTTGGTTGCCTTGATTGTGCTTGTGGCAATTTTTAGCTTTGGCTTGGGGCGGTTATCGAAAATAGTTGAAACTAAATCACCCATCGAAGTACTAGATTATGGCCAAAATTAAAAATAATGTTATGGTTGATATCTTCTATTGAAAAATGTACCTAAAATATGTCAAAATATAATCGTCGATAGTTAGTAGAAAAATAACGCTCATCGTCCTTTTTTCTATGAAAACGTTTTGGACAATAGTGGTTATCGTCGTTTTGGTGTTAATCGGTGTCTGGGCTTCCAAAAAGCCAGCAGCTGATGTGTCAGATGTAGCTGTTCCACCAGCGACAGAGCAACCAGTAGCCCCAGAGGCTCCTGTAGCCCCAGCAGCGGAAGTTCCAGCTGCCGAAGCTCCAGTAAGGTAATCGCTTCGGCGATCTGCTAGCAGATACAGCCCCTTCTCGCGAAGGGGTTTTCTGTTATTTAAATAAAAAGGAAAACCGCCGGTCTACCTTGGGGTAGGCGCGGCGGATAAAATGAGTTAACAGAACAAGTCAAAGAACGGCGAACTGATGATCAGGTGGGTTCGTTGCCGCCTTCGTCGGACTCGTAGGATTCCATGTGGCCATCGCTCGAAGGCCGTTCGAAGCTCTCCAGGTGGCCATGCGAGTTGCCATGGCTGCCGCCGGTGCCACCGTTTCCGCTGGGGACGGTGACCCCGTCGTCGTCGGGACGCTCCCGTGACGTGTCGCCGGTTCCCGGGGCGACGTTGGTGTGACTATCCGGGGTTTGGACCTTCTTTGCCTTGGACATGTTTTCAACCTCCTCCTGTCGTTCTCTGGCCGTGACATGGCCAGAGATGGTCGAACTTTAGTTTTTACTGATTTGATGGGCCAGGTCAGCAGCTGTGGCCCTGATGTCTTCGTCTGGACTTTTTTCCGCAATCAGTTTTAGTCGCTCTACATCGTTTGTTATGAATGCCTGACCCAAGTTGCCGCAGGCATCTTCTGTTTTGTGGTCTTGAATTATCTCACTCACCCTACCTTCCAATATTTGCCTGGCAGAAGAGGCTTCCTTTTGACACTTTTCTATGTCGGCCAGGCAGTCTTCAATCAAGAAACGGTCGTCCGGGTCCAGATTATCATCAAGAAGGGCGTTTTTGAGGTCTGATTTTATCTGTTCGAGTGAAGTTATGTCACCTTTTAGTAAGGACAAAATACGGTTGGCCCAGAACTCGAGATCTCCTAATCGATCCTTTTGAATTTTTCTTAGATTGTCTGGGTTTTCGTTAAGTCTTTTGGCTTCTCGGGCAACAAATTTGCGAGGTGCAATTCTGGGAGTCACGAAACGTTTCCACGTTAGAATTCCGGTGAAGCAAACGAAAGTCGATAATACTGATTTATAAGTAATTATTCCAGAAACGGTCGCTACTCCAACGAGTTTTAAAAGGCAGATCGGGGCAACTGTTAGGGCGGTTAACAACGCGGTTAACGACACAGAGAAAAAGAAAATATCAGCCATAGCTTCGGATATACAGTTACAAGGCAACCAGTCGTGTTCCATTTTAAATTTTTCATTTACTAGGTAGTTAGTTATATTGCCCATGACGCTATCTTGTCCATGTCCGCATATACTTCCTGGAGGACAAAAGATATGTCGTGTATCCTCGATTTCCTTTTCTATTCTTGGAGAGATTTTTGCTGCTTCTAGGGTCGTACATGGAAAAGCACATTGTGGGATCAGGGACTTCTTGGGCGTGTTTCTGTTACGCCAAGCTTTCCAAATCCGAGCAAGTTTAACTAGAAATTTCATTTTCTTCTCCTGTTTTGGTTGTCGAGGTTCTGTTGTCGTCGTGCTTTATCGCTCTTACTGTTGCGCACGTGGTGTATTTGGTCATCCTAACTTAAATTATTTTTTTGTCAATATCTTACAACAGGAATAGTTTTGGTATCATCTATAGGTATGAAAAAGAATAAAGAATTAAACAAAAAAGCTGTAACAGTTTCCAAGTCTAATTCAGACCTAGCTGTTAAATATTTTAGAAAAAATAGCGAGGATTTTTTGGAAGAGTTAAAGTCGCTTGTCCGAATTAAAAGTATTTCCGCTCCGGGCTTTGATCATAAGGAGGTATCTTCATGTGCCGCGGCCATAATGCATCAGCTTAAAGAGATCGGCATGAAGAGTGTCGAAATTTTAGATGTCCCGGGCGCTCATCCATATGTGTTTGCAGAATGGAAAGAAAAGAAGAATACCCCGACAGTTATTTTGTATTCTCACTATGATGTTCAGCCAACAGGGGATTTAAAAAAATGGAAGACTGATCCTTTTGAACCTACAAGCGTCGGAGAGAGGCTTTTTGGGCGTGGTTCAGCAGACGATAAGGCTGGCATAGTCGCCAACATTGCTGCTCTTGCCTCCTACCTAAAACCTTGTGGCGAGCTGCCTGTAAATGTAAAAGTTATATTTGAGGGAGAAGAAGAGATTGGCTCAGAAAACTTACCAAAACTTTTGGAGATGTACAAGGATAAACTTGCTGCCGACTACATAATAATTACTGATACGGAAAATTATGATGTTGGAATTCCTGCAATAACTACTCAACTGCGAGGGTTGGTTGCTGTTGATATCACCGTTTCCACACTTAAGCAGCCAGTTCACTCTGGCGCATGGGGTGGGCCAATACCAGATGCTGTACAAGCTCTGGCAAAGATAATAGCTAAAATGACGGACGACGATGGAAAGATAAAAATCCCGGGCATTTATAAAGATGTCGCCGAAATTTCTGCCGAGACACGTAAGGCCCTTAAATCTTTGCCGTTTAACGAGGGCGCTTTCAGAAAAAATTCCTGTCTTTTAGACGAGGCGGTTTTGACAGGCGAAAAAGACTTTTCTCCACATGAACAGATTTGGTTTAGACCATCTCTTTCCGTTAATGCTATCCAGGCGTCGTCTCGTGAACAGGTTTCTAATATTTTGGTTGATTTTGCCTGGGCTCACGTTGGGATAAGACTTGTCCCAAATTTGGATCCGAAAAAAACACTCGATCAACTTAAAAAATTCGTTATAGAGAATGCTCCTAAAAATGTTCTTGTAGACGTAAAACCACATGTTGCTGTTTCGTGGTGGAAGACAGATACAAAGCACAAAGCGTTTAAGGCCGCCCAAATGGCTCTCGAAAAGGGATATGGGCGTAAGCCTGTGTTTATAGGGTGCGGTGGATCCATAGGCTTCGTAGATCCATTTTCGCGTATTTTAGGAGGTGTACCCGCAATTTTGCTTGGGGTGGAAGACCCAAATACAAATGCTCACTCTTGGAACGAATCGCTCTATGTTCCAGACTGGAAAAAATGTGTCGAGTCGTTGATCTATCTCTACGAGAAGTTGGGGGAGTAGGAGGCATTGACAGACCAATATTTTAGTGCTAGTTTAGAGTGGAAAAAGGGCGGTTCTTCGACACGATAAACTACGGCCAAAGCCGAGCTATTTTTGGCCGCAACAGAAAAGAAGAGGGAAGAAAATGAGAGAAAAATGGTGGGTCAGAGCTCTTTTGCGTATCCAGAAAATGTTTCCTGGTGCATGGAATAGGTTGAGAGAGTTGGCTGCTCCGACTCCAGCCGAAATTACCGAGACTTATGTTCTCAGGCCGCGAACCGAAGTTTGCTCTATTCCGTCATCTCGAGAAGAAGTGATCGATTCTAAAGTTTTGGGAATTTATTGGAAGGAGATTGACGAATTTCCTGCTCCTTGGCAGTACAGGAAGGATGGACCCGCGTGCGTTGTCTGGATACTTTCAGCGGTATTTGCGCTTATATCGTTGGTTTGTGTTTGTGACACATTTGAATTGGCAGGTTTGGCTGCGGCTGGCTGTTTTCTTTTTGGAACATTTCCCATACTATTCCTTCTTGGAAAAGTTACTTTCGTTTTGAACAGGCTGTACGCTACTTGGCAGTACAACAAAATGATAGATGTTTTTCGAGCCGAGGTTTCGGAGTCAATGAACGATGTCGGAGTGTTTCGTTATATAGAAGATAAAGCCAATCGGGCAATGGCCGATACAATCCGTGAAAATGACATGAACATGGCCAACTCTTCTTGTTGGGGACTAAAAAGCGTTTATCATTTCAAAGAGTTTCGTGATCTTGTCGCGGCCAAAGTTGCAGAAATGGCTGTCTTAGCGAAAGATGAAGATCCTGAACTACCGAGTGATATAGCCCGTGAAGCCGCTTCTGTTTGTGCTGAAGGTCAGAACCTTCTCAAAATGATAGACGAACGTCTTGCCAGTGGACGCAAAAGACTCGAGGGTGCTCGTGTCCGAATTGCTGGGGCTTGTGATCGTGGAGCTGAGGCTGCAAAGAAGAGAGCTTATGAAACGGCCAATGCCGACAAGATAGATTCTGAACTGAGAGCCAGGGTGATTGAAGGTGTTGAAGTCGAACTTCTAGGCGTTAGGAATGGTATTAGGGAGAGACTGGTCGAAGAGAAAAAGGTGCTGTTTTTGGAAAAGTGATTACAGAATGTTTTAATGTTTTGTTTTGCCAGTTAGGGCCCGCAATGCGGGCCCCTTTCGTTTGTACTATTTTTTATTTTGTCTGTATGTTTGGCACGGGGCAACTGGCGGCTTTGGCCAGGGATTCAAACGATTGTTCCCCGACAAGCCTATTTCCGTCTGCAAATGTCCAGGTGGGATAACTTTCTATTTTTGCGTCTATACATTTTTGGGCGTCGGTTGTGCACTCAACATAGTTGATTAGTTTGAACGCGCTTCCAAAAAGTTTTTTCTGAGCTTGACAATGTGAACACCAGACGGCTCCATACATTTT
>JBAZWX010000021.1:0-11371 GCA_041660145.1 Minisyncoccota bacterium
CAAACAACAAACCCTAAATTCAAAAGAATTGTCGGTTTTTTGATGGAGGACATAAGCTCGGGAAAGACTTTGAGCGGAGCTATGGCCAGACACCCGGATGTTTTTTCTCCAGTTTTTGTTGCTATGGTTGGTGCAGGAGAAGAATCTGGTCAGTTGGCTGATTCCTTACGAATAGTTGCTGGCCAACTAGATAAAAGTTTTGCGCTTCAAAGAAAGGTTCGCGGCGCGATGATGTATCCGGCCATTATTATGTTTGTCATGATTGTCATCGGGATACTAATGCTCATTTTTGTGGTCCCCAATTTGGTTTCAACTTTTGCGGAGTTTAAAGTTGAGTTGCCACTGTCAACGAGGATTGTCATAGGGCTTAGTGGTTTATTGCGTAGCTACGTTATCTACTTACTGGCGGCTGTTATTTTTATTGGTTTTCTGACTTACAAATGGTTGAAGACATACGCAGGACGTCGCACTTTAGATTTTGTTTTGTTGCATATGCCTCTTATCGGCGGAATCGTAAAACAGGTGAATGCAGCTACTACAGCAAGAACACTATCCTCCTTGATATCGTCAGGGGTCAACATGCTAGAGGCGCTTGATATCACTCAGAAAGTTGTTCAGAACACATATTACAAAGATGTTATTTTGAAGGCCCGTGACGGCGTGGAGAAAGGTCAACCGCTCTCTGGGTTTTTTCAAAGAGAAGAAAAACTTTATCCAATTTTGCTTGGTGAAATGGCGGAGGTTGGAGAAGAGACAGGTAAACTTTCCGACATGTTGTTAAACATCGCAACTTTTTATGAGGCAGAGGTAGATGCCATCACAAAAGACATGTCGACCATCATAGAACCTTTTCTTATGCTTTTTATAGGTGTGGCGGTAGGATTTTTCGCAATTTCTATGGTTCAACCAATGTATGCAATATCTGGCGCGATGTAAAAACAAAAAAGGTTTTAGTTTGGTCGAAATCCTTATTGGATCTGGGGTTTTGATTTTAATATTTTTGGCACTTTGGCAGGCCTTCAACAGCGTAATGAGTATTACCTTGTCTGCAAGGCAGAGAGTGACAGCTACTTCCATTGGTAACCAACAAGTAGAACTTATAAGAAATCTCGCATATGTTAACGTTGGGGTGATGGGGGGTAACCCAGCTGGTATTGTCGTATCTCCTGAGGCCAAAACAGTAGATGGTGTTTCTTATTCTGTGACGACGAGTATTTCTTATGTCGACGACGCGGCTGACGGATTGTCTGGGGGCAACCCGAATGATCTGTCGCCGAATGATTACAAGAAAGTGCAAGTAGACGTTTCGTGCCAATCGTGTAAGGGTTTTAAGACTATTACTTTAGTAACAAACATATCAGAGTGATGACGAAAGAAACGACAAAAAAAGGTTTTACGCTGGTTGAGATGTTTATCGCTGGGGCGGTTTTTTCTCTCGTGCTAGTTGTTCTCGGAAATTTTCAACGTGGTTCGTTATCCAGTTTTTCTTTTTTGGGCCATGCCTTGTCTGCCCAGAGAGAGGCGAGGGAGGTTTTGAAACTTTTGGAGTATGACCTAAGGAGGGCCATACCATCGGCCGCTGGTGGATATCCGATTGAATCGGCTAATCAAACGTCTCTGATATTTTTTAGTGATGCAGACAACGACGGTGTCATTGAAAGGGTTAGGTATTCTGTGGAGGGGGGTGTTTTAAAAAGAGGCATTGTTGAGCCAAGCGGTGTTCCTCCTTCTTACAACATATCTACTGAGGTTATTGATGATCTACTGGCTCACATAAAACCAGGCCGAGTATTTTTTTATTATCCTAAAGGTACCATGGATGTGTCTGGTGATGGTCTTGCTGACCATGTCGATGTTCATTCTATAAAACTCCTGAGGTTTTCGTTGAACGAACAGCCGGATGTGATGGACAGAGGATCTTTTCTTGTCTCCGGGGTGATAGGGATAAGAAGTCTTAGAGATAATTAATTATGAGTAGAGTGTTGGGGAACAAAAAAAACGATGGAGGGGTTTTGGTTTATGTTGCGATAACAGGCGCCATCATATCTTTTCTGCTCGTGTCTTATGTGAGGTGGGGCGCGGTAAATTTAAAAGGTGCAGATGTACATTTTCAAAAAGAGGCGGCCTTAGCAGTGGCGGATGCCGGGATAGATTATTACAGATGGCATTTAAAAAATTTCCCTGACGACTTTCAAGACGGAACGGGCCATGGCGGGCCATACGTACATTCTTTTTATGACAAGAATGGTAACCAAATTGGACATTTTAGCTTAGATATTAATCACCCACTGACCGGCTCGTCAAAAACAATTGTTGAATCGACAGGATACTTGGACAAAAATCCAGAAATTCGAAGAACCATAGGCGCTGTTTTTGGTATTCCTTCATATTCTAATTTTGCGATTTTAACAAGTGACAACATAAGGTTTACTCCGGGCACGGAGGTTTTTGGACCGGTTCATTCAAATAAAGGCATAAGATTTGACGGACTTGCTCATAATATGATTTCAAGCTCCTTGGCTACTTACAAAGACCCAGATCATTCTGGGGGAGATGAATTTGCTGTGCACACTCACGTTGATCCTGTTGACCCACTTCCTCCGGCGGCCATACCTGTGCGCGACGACGTATTCATGGCAGGAAGAGCAGTGTCTACAGACCTCGTTAATTTTGATAATCTGGCTGGTGACCTGGAACTTCTAGAACAGCAGGCTATTGATGGGGGGTTTTGGCGCGGTGATTCAAAGGCCGAAGGTTACCACGTAGTTTTAAAGACCAATGATACTTTCGATCTTTATAAAGTTGAGGAAACAATTGGTGCGCCTCAAAACTGCGGCCCAGTGGTTGGTCAGGCTGGCTGGGACACATGGAGTATAGAAGAGGAGAGTTTTGTTTCTAACTACCCGCTCCCATCAAGTGGAGTTATGTTTTTTGCCGATGACGTGTGGGTTGATGGTCAAATAGATGGGGCGCGTTTAACTATAGCCGTTGGCCGTTTCCCAGAGAACCACGGGCAAGAGAAAAATATAACGGTAAACAAAAATCTTTTGTATACAAACTACAATGGAGTTGATGCCATCGGTCTTATTTCTCAGGGAAACATAAACGTGGGTATGGATAGCGCAGATAATCTTCGAGTAGACGCTGCTCTGATTGCAAAAACAGATCGTGTTGGCCGTTACTACTATGTTCCACCGAGCGAAGGTAAAACGAGGTGCTCGCCATATCATCTAAGAAGCCAACTTACCTTGTATGGCACAATCGGTACGAATGCAAAATACGGTTTTGCTTATGACGATGGTAGTGGATATCAAAATATTACAATAATCTACGATCCTAACCTTCTTTTTGGTCCACCGCCGAGTTTCCCTCTGGCAAGTCCTGGATACAAGTTGATTACTTGGCAGGAGATAACGGGGATTATCAGATAGGAGGGTTGCATAAAACCGCCCGTGTTATAATTGTATTGATGAAAAAAGTTATAGTTGCTAACTGGAAACTTAATCCAAGTACTCTAAAAGAGGCTCGGTTACTTTTTTCTAAAACAAAAAATACTTTAAGTGTGGCGCAAAATGTTCGGGCAATTGTTTGTCCGCCTCATGTATTTGTTCAATCTTTAGTCGTAGACCAATCATCTTTTTGTATGATTGGATCTCAAGATGTCTTTTACGAAGGGGCAGGGGCTTTTACCGGAGAAGTTTCCCCTGCGTCTTTGAAAAACATGAAGGTAAAGTATTCCCTCGTAGGCCATTCAGAGAGACGAGAAATGGGGGACAGTGATCTAACCATAAACAAAAAAATTGTTGCATCTTTGGCGGCAGGTCTTTGTCCAATTTTGTGTATTGGCGAAAAGAACAGAGACGATAGTGGGAGTTACTTTATTTTCTTGAGAAATCAGTTGGTAACCGCATTGGCCGGAGTAAGTAGAAAGTTAGCGGGCAAAATAATGGTTGCCTATGAACCCATTTGGGCTATAGGTAAAGGAGCCACGAGATCTGATTCCCCGGAAGACGTTATGGAAATATCTATATACATAAAAAAAGTTCTTACTGATATTTACGGCCGGGAGGTTGGTACAAAAATACCAATTTTATACGGTGGCTCAGTCGATGAAAAAAATGCTTCGGACCTTATAGAGAAGGGAGGTGCCGACGGTCTTTTGGTTGGTAGAGCATCTTTGGATATAGATGAATTTTCAACCTTGCTAAATTTTTTAAATGAAAAAAAATAACTTATTTAGCATAAAGAACGCAGGCGATATTAAGGGCAAAACGGTTCTTCTGCGTATTGATACAAACGTTCCTCTTTGTGGCGGGAAGGTTGTAGATGACTACAGATTGAAAAGAGTTGCTCCGACGTTGGAATTTTTGAAAAAGGCTGGCGCTTCGACAATAATCCTTGGCCATCATGGTGGTAATGACAACAAGCAGTCTCTTTTTCCGGTGGCAAAATATTTAGGAGTTAAACTTCTGCCCTTAAATATTAACGAAAAACCAAAACTTAAATCTGGCGAAGTCGTTATGTTAGAGAACCTTCGTCTCGATCCTGGTGAAATGGCAAATTATAAATCTTTTGCCAAAAAATTGGCCGGTTTCGGGGATGTCTATGTCAACGATGCTTTCGCTGAATCTCACCGGCCGGTTGCGTCGATTGTCGGCCTGCCTAATTTTTTGCCTAGCTATTTTGGTTTTCTTTTTGCAGACGAGGTGGAGAATTTATCTAAAGCGTTTAACGCCCCGCATCCTTTCATATTAATTCTTGGCGGAGCAAAATTTTCGACTAAGGTACCCCTCGTAAAAAAGCTTTTAAAAGTTGCCGACAAGATATTTATAGGAGGGGCTCTTTCTAACACATTTTTTAAAAATGCTGGTTATGAAATAGGTCTGTCAAGATTCGATGAAAAGCCGTTAGATACCGAGACACTGAGAAAAAACCCTAAAATATTTTTGCCAGAAGACGCTATTGTCACTGATGCCAAGGGTAAACGTGCGGTTAGATCTATCAACTCGATTTTACCAACAGACAGCATGATGGATAATGGTCAAAACTTTTTGAAAGAAATAGAGCTGGCGCTAAATGGTTCCAAGTTCGTTTTGTGGAATGGTCCTCTTGGAATTTTTGAGAAGGGCTTTACGGAAAATACCGAAGAATTAGCCAGAGCGATAGTGGCAAGCGGGGCACAAACAATTGTGGGAGGAGGCGACACGTTGGCTTCCATAAAAAAGTGCGATCTTATGGATAAATTTAGTTTTGTTTCCACTGGCGGCGGGGCAATGCTGGAATTTTTAGCCGAGGGGACTCTTGCCGGGATTAAAGCCGTTAAATAAAAACTATCTAGTCGGCTTCTTGCCTGTAATTTGTGCGGCGAACCAAACGCTATTTTAAATGTGCGTGACATGTTATAAAATTAGATAATGAAAAGCGGCTCTAGGTTTTTAGCCATAATAATTATTCTGTTTGTTTGTTTATCTTTTAATATTGTTGTTGCCTCAGACGGGGTGGCAGGTTCTCAGCAGTCGTTTTGGGCCTCTCTTGTCGAAAGTATCACTAGCTTTTTTAGCGAAAGTTCTATTTGTACTGCCGGTGAATTTTTATACAACGGCAAATGTATAGATGCGATAACTGCTGATTCTGTGATGTGTGGCGATGATACTACCTCTTTGCTAAATGATGTCGCAAATTGCGGGGAATGTTCTCACTCTTGTTCCACAAACAACGCTTGTGAAGCGGGCTCTTGCATAAGCACTAACCGTTTAAATGTGACATTAGATAGCGCTGCGGATGGAGAAATTAGCATTGCATCATATTCTATAGAACCGGGCGCTGCACAAGCAAATGCCCTTGCTCCGGAAATGGGTTTTCGTATAGAGACCCAAGATGACAGTGGTAACACAATCGACAAGCAATTTTTTAATAATATAGAAACTATTTTTTCTGATGATTTTAGCGGAGATGTTCCCAGCGGCGAAGTAGAAACAAAAAAAGATTGGACTCAATCTTTTAGCTTTGTCTATACAAACTCTGTAAGACAAGTTTCTGTTTATGATGATGAAAACAAACTTCTGTTCACAGAGGATATTTTTGCTCCCCAACAGCCAGAACCGCAATTTTCCTTTGAGATGGATGATCCATCTGACTTGTCAATAAGTTTGGAGTCTGGAAAATCAAAAGAGATTACTGTAAAAGTCATTCCGACATTTGGCGATGATATTGTCGGAGAAGTGTCTGTGGCTGGCCTCGATTCATTTGTTGGAGAAAAAGCGGTTACGGTTTTACCCGCAACCTCCGTCGTTAACGTGGCAGGCATCGAGACTCCATTTAAGTTTTCTATTTCTGTCCCCGATACGGCCGCCATGGGGGATCACAATGTTACACTGAGCGCAACGGTCGGAGACACTGTAAAAATGCAAGTTGTAACTGTTACAGTAATACCACCTCAATTTTCATTCGAAATCAAAGCCGGTTCAATTCACGACTTATCTGTGGTTGCCGGTTCCAGCGTCTTGTCGAGTTTGACTTTATCTGCCAAAAATCGAACTACACAAACGGTCACTGTGAATTTTTCAGATGAGGCCCCTGAAGGAAAGGCGAGCCTAACATTTTTACCTGCCCGTATTCTTGTTAGTTCAACCTTGAGTGTGGCGGGAACGCCCGTTAACACCACAATTTTAGCGCCCAATACATCCCAAGGAGTTCACGATGTTACAATTACTGTCAAATCGGGGGAAATTACTAAAACAGAGACGTTTAGGGTCACCGTACTACCTGCCCCTTTCTATTTTAGTGTCGGGCCGCAAACGCCGTTATCTCTTGTTGAAGGAACAGCTAAGAACGCGGCTTATAAGGTAAAGGTAGATATGCTTGGGGTGGCAGATCGCACGATAATGGTTTATACAAAAGTTGTTTCAGGCGGAGCTCAAAAGAGTGTGACGATTAGTCCGAAAGAGGCACAATACGTAAAAAACGAAACTATAAATTTTGACGTAACAGCAGATGTTGGCAGTGTGGGAAATCACACCATAACTTTTGAGGCGGTACCGTCTGATGGCGGGACAAGTCAAAAAATATCCAGATCAATAACGGTGACACCAAAACCTGTAAAATACTCGTTTGACATAGATCCAGAATCAAAAGTTCAGAGAAGTTTTGATCTGACTAAAATTGTGGCCCCTACGGCTTCGGCGGCTATTCCCGTTCAACTTACGAATAGGACCAATCAAGCCGTTAACCTTTATTACGAAGATAGTGTCACGAGAAATTCTTTGTCTCTTAGTCTTACCCCCACGACAATAACTAAAGATACTTCCGCACGATTAGCTATTTCTGCCGCCAACGCTGCTGTAGGAAGGCACGTGGTTACGATAACGGCTGATTCGGTAGGCGTTAGAAAGACTTTGCAAATTGTAGTAAACGTTTTGGCGTGTTCGAACATGGCTTCGTTTGGGACTCCAACACTTATACCCGCGACGTTAACCGAAGATTCTGGGCCGGCGACTCTTTCTGTGCCGGTGACCGTATGCAACTCATCAGGAATACGTCTGGGTTTTGATGCCCAAGATACCGCGCCGGCTGGAAAACCTCCTTTGGCGTTTACGCTAATCGCGCCGATTCCTACGGGGAGTGGCACTTTAAAATTTAAGGTTGGGATACCTAAGAATTCTTCTGGGAATCATGACGTCATTATTTCTGCTGACAGTATGACCAATATGAGTAACTCTTTTTCCGTGAATGTTGCTCCGGCTGTTAAGGCGGGGCCGATTACCATAATATCTACCGATCCAATATCTACGAATCCCATCCTTTCTTCATCGATGATAAAGGTAACAATGTCATTTGCTAGCTCGGTAGTTCGCGTCGGTGGATATGTCGTGTTTAACACGTGGTTCACTGATGATAAAAAACCTGCGACCAAAATTTTTAATGTAATGAATTCTTTTAAGGGGGTATCATCAGCTACTGTAGCAAAAAATGTTCCCAAGAGTCCTGGAACGTATACCTTCCACGTCCAGGCTCTAGATAGCATAGGTCGTCCGTATAGCCCAAACATTGAAGCCACGACAAAAATTACGGTAATATCCCCGTAAACAAATAGATATTATGAAAATACTAAACAAAATTATATTTCTGGTATTGCCCATGGTTTTGCTGCTTGCGGTGTTGCCTCACAACTCTTATGCGCAGTCTGATTTGACCAAAACGATTTCTTTGCAGAAGGATCCTGTGGCATTAGCTAAGTGGCGAAACAGCGGGGCGGGGCTTGGTTCGGAGATTATTTATCATGATGTGGTAAAACTTACTACACCCATTGATTATGCGGTTACTCCTAGCGAAGATGAACGCCTAGGGTCTGTATATACAGTGCGTCCAAATACGGATACCCACGACTCCGAAGCTACCTTTCCTGTCGATAACAAGCACTATTATTTTTTGGCCTTGGCCAAGGGAATTAATCAGGTAGAATATCAGGTTTTTGAAGTTTTAAAAAAATACGCAGATTCGATACAACAGGGGACGGATCTAATCAAAATTAAAAATCAGGTTGAATCAACTATTGGCGGTCAAATAATTTATAAAGCCAAAATAGTTGCTCAAGTAGACCGAGTTTCTGATTTCACTTTTGAAGATCATCGAGTTAATGATGGAGTATTGGTCGTGCCACAGGTGGATAGAAGTCATAGAGAAAGAGTCGAGCTAACCCTTGATAAAACATCAGCAGTATTTGGCCAGAAAGTGACTGCCACCGTAACGTTCAAAAATTATTCTGAGGCACAAATTGAAGAGCTAAATGATCTGGGGCCAAGAATTTGGGTTTTTGGTAAAGAAGATAAAATGGAATCTTACATTCCATTTAATATAAAACAGGACGCTAACGGAGTGTTTAAAGGAATTGCGGCATTTTATTTAAATATTCCCCAAGCGCAGTCTTCTGATAGCGGCGGAGTTGAGGGGGCAAAAGGAAGAACTGTACATTTTGGAGTGAACGCAGTTGTCACAGATGAAGAAAACAACCGTTTTAAAATATTAGCAGATACAAAATCGATAGACGCGATGCTGTTGTCATTCTCGGTTGACCCCAAAACGGTAACTCCTGGTGAGTCAATGCTTGTAACTATTAAGTCACCATATAATTTTGATACCGCTGATTTGAGAGTCTACATCACCGGACATAAAAAGGCTAATGGGCTGACCTTGTATTTGGATGGAGTGCCTCTTAAATACAACGTAAATAGCAGATTATACGAACATTTCGAATATTTGGACGGGGCAAATTTGTCTTATTTTTTAAAGAGGTCGATGCCAAGAAACAAAACTGGCAAAAACAATACAGCCGATTTTGTCATCGAGTTGGGCAAACGGGGAGAAACAGGAAGATTGGCCACAGACACCTTTTCCTACAAAGATGAAAGTGGTATAGCCAGTTGTTCCTCTGTTAAACTTGGAGAGGGCGGGAAAAGAAATTTGGGATTGCTTTTTATAATTTTCAAAAAAGATGCACCCACTGATTATTTCCCAACAAAACAGTCAGCCATTAATGATATTAAATCTTGGGTAGATAAACTGACTCTCCAAGAACCTTTTAAGGGTCTCGAGAACAGGATAAATACATACATGGTTTATGATGGTAGCCAGTCTTCTTATATAGCACCGGAGCACCTAGACGATTTGTCTGTTTTTGGCTCCTCTATAAAAAACACTTGTTCAGGCAAAGTGGACCAGGTTATATTTTTGAGTTCGCTTAATATCCCCAACTTCCACAAGCGATTTTGGCTATGAATTGCCTCATGAAATGGGACACTCGATCGCTTTTCTGGGGGACGAATATGTAGATGATGGACTCGCGTCTGCTGTGGTTTTACTGCCACGATTCAATTGCGCGAGTGATGTATCCACGGCCCAGGCACAATGGCAAATGTTTGATGACGCAAAGTTTACCGATAATTTTTCTTACGTAACAGGTGATTATAAAAAGTGTATCAAGAATAAAGAAAATCTATACCCCAACTGCGTGTTTTTAGCGAGCCTTATTCCCGGATCTGTTGGTCTGTTCTTTAAAACAGCGTCCTCGTCGGAGCAGAATAGTATGTGGATTGACAAAAATACGCAATCGATAATGTGCCAAGAAGGGAGTAAAGATCTCCCCGTGTCTTGTAGCACTTTGTCCGATTTGCCTAGCGTAGTTGGACCCGGAGGGTGTAACTTATTAAAATCACAAATTCGACCCGCCTTAAACTCAATGATGGGTTCTGGAGGACGTTGGAACTATCCCAGCATCTTTAATTTGTGCCAAAGTTTTAAGAAAATTTTGGGGGACGCAACCTCCTATTGTAAAAATTTTATGTCTGGACTTTCGTTAATTAAAGTTGACAATCCTACGCTTGTGCCGATTTCACAGAAAAAGGCCAAAGTCGATGAACCAACAAATGTTTCCACCATACCAAATTTTACAACGACTCCTCTTGTTGACCAGATTTCTAAGGTTCAGGCGCTCCCGCCGACCTCATCTTCGGGGACTCAATTTACCATTCCCACGTTAACAACCGTTCCACTTATCGAGCAAGTGTTAAATACGCCTACCGACATTAAATCTATAATCTCTTCTTTAACTCCCGATCAAAATGCCTTAGATTTAAAAACATCTCTGAATTCTGCGTTTCTGCCGCTCTCTAATCTTACAAATGGACAATTTAATTCTGGTCCTGAAGTTGTGACCGCCGATCTTCTCTCTATAGGATCAATAAAGTTTTCTTTTTCTCCAAGTTCGTTATATTCGAGTGTTTCTTGTCCTCCTTCTGTAACAAAATGTGATGAGCTAGACAGTTTGCATCCCTCTTTTGATGTCGCCGTTTTGCCGGCCAAAGACAAAGCTGGTACCAGTTTGCGGGGGGTTTTTGCCCGTCTACCTCTACTGTCAAATCCTATGTTCCCATACACAATTTATCTTGAAGCCACGGCCAAATCACAAAACGATAGCCTAAGTAGCAATATTGTAAAAAATTCGTTTGGTGTCCAGATGACCATAAATGACCCCTCTGTGTCTAATTGGAAAGACGTGTCATTGTATCAATTTAACCCGTTAACGTCTTCTTGGATAAAAATATCTGATGTGGTCCAGCCTACACCTAACTCTGTTACTGTTAACGGAAATACTGTTAGCCAAAACTCAGGTTATCTTTTTTCTATTGTGGGTTTTAAAAAGAATGCGGGAAAGTAAAGAGGCTCCTCTCTTTTTGTTTTTTTGGTGGAGCGAGAGCCGGTCTTCTGTCGGTGTATGATAGACCACTTCTCTAAGGAGATTATTTTCAGGCACGAGCTTGTGTCCGGAAGTGTGTCAAAATTCTTATAAATCATTGAACCGCTACGACGTCTTGAC
>JBAZWX010000022.1:0-4137 GCA_041660145.1 Minisyncoccota bacterium
TTTTTCCGTGAACTTCAAACGTTATATTTCTAAATCCTCCGTGATCATTTTCGTTTTGATGAAGAGTAGTGCTTTCAAAACCACACCGGGCAAAATACTTCTGATACATGTTAAAAAGCATATAAGCAAAATCTTCGGCATCATCGCCCCCAGCTCCTGCAAAAATAGTTATAACCGCATCGCCTTTATCATACTTACCAACCCCGGAAAGCTTCTCTTTCAAGTCGTTATACTCACGCAAAGTTTCCTGGGCCTTTTGTTTGTCCTGCCAAAAATCCACCTCGGCCATTTGAGTTTCTATTTCCTGGATCTTTAGTTTGACCTCTTCTTTGTCCATAACGCTTGAGCCAGAGGCGGGACTTGAACTCGCGACCTCTCCCTTACGAAGGGATTGCTCTACCAACTGAGCTACTCTGGCTTGTTAAAGTAATGTTTGCTCCCGCCTTCTCGGCGGGTCGCCGCAAGGGCGACTACCAACTGAGCTAAGATGGCAGCAAAACCAATCCGATTCTCACTTTATCAAAAATTTTAACCATAGTCGACTAATTGACTTAACCATGAAAGGAGAATATCATTCGGGGTAGAAAAAAGTCAGAGACACCGGCCAAAGGAGGCAAACAGTGGATCCATTGTCCTCATCAGGTCTTTATTTTGACAACCTTGTATGTGTGTCTTTCAAAGAGGAAGTAAGTCTCGATGCGGCAACGGCCCTACTCGCCAGACTAGAAACCAGCCTGTCTGCGATAAACTTTCACAACGATGGCTGCAATAATTATGTAGGTAACATCTTTGGAACAGCCACCGTAGCAACCGGCAAAGAACAAGAGTGTATCGATCATCTTCTTACCCTGCCCGAGATCAAAGAGGCAGGAAGAGTTCCCATCCGACACGCCTGTGGGGCTCTACCTCCAAGACGCTGAAAACGGCACTCAAAAAATGACCGAAACATCGATAGCGAACGAACCGTTGTTGGCACCATATGCCAGAAAATTGTTGGAGCTCAATATTAGATGGATAGAACAATTTTTGCCCTACGCCAAAGCAACTGGTTTTGACCATATCGCCGAATATCTTGGAATCGAAACAGGTAATCTGAAACAAATCATCGAGAGTGTTTGCCAGAAGTACCCAAACATAGAATCAGAGCCAACCTTTCACCTCCATCATCTTGGTTGCGGAAGTTGACGTTTTTGTCCCCAGCGCTGTCTGGGGCATTTAAATTTTAAGAAAGATGAAAAGACCCCGCCGTTTGCAACGCTTTGATTTAATTAGGGTTTAAATTTTGACAGAATTGTCCCTTGAGCCAATGGCCAGAATTCCCGCCCGGACGAAGTCCGTTCGGACGGGGAACTGGCGACCTACCACATGTCGTGCATTTTTAAAAAACAATTTTTTCTCTTGAGCCAATGGCCAGAATTGAACTGGCGACCTACTCCTTACCATGGAGTTGCTCTACCATCTGAGCTACATTGGCATATTTTTCAAACGGTAAGTGTATATTATTACATTGCTTCGGACTTTTCAATCGACGCACACAGCCAAATCTTTTAGTTTTTAGTGTATTGGAAATTCGCAAATTACTTCGCGTAGTCAAAAGTGTCGGAGATTGAATACCCGCCATCAACTTTGATACACTCTCCGTTTATATACGACGAGCGGTCAGACGAGAGGAACAAAGCTGCCTCTGCTATTTCGTCGACACTGCACAACCTTTTCAAAGGATAATTTTCCTGTATACTTCCCCACCACTTTTTTAATTCTTCCGGAGTTCGCCTCCCTTCGGAGTTAGCTATTTTTACAAAACCAGGGCATATAGCGTTTGTTCTAACAAGAGGAGCGTGGTCAACAGCCAGAACACGAGTAAGGCCATTTATGGCAGCCTTAGTAACTGGGTAAACACTAAACTCTGGTACGACCAAAAAGGCAGCGTCGGAAGAAATGTTCACGATTGTTCCCCCTCCATTTTTTAACATTTGTGGAATAGAGTATTTCGCAAATCGATAGTATCCGTTAAGGTTAACGTCCAACACATGTTGCCAGTCTTTTTCTGGAGTATCGACTACTGTTCCAAATATCTTACCTTGATAACTCGCCGCACAATTTACCAAGGTCGTAAGTTTGCCAAATTTTTTTACAGCAAAATCAACAGCTGCTTTCACTTCCTTAGATTTCGTAACATTGGCCTTCACAAAAACAGCTTCTCCCCCACTTTCTTTTATTTTGTCGACGGTCATTTGGCCAGCCTTTCTGTTCAGGTCGACTACAACAACCTTTGCCCCAGCTGCGGCAAGTTTGATAGCAATGGCGCCACCAATAGACGGCCCGCCATATTTATAACCAAGAGCTGCACCGGTTACCAAAGCCACTTTATCTTTTAGTTCCATAAAATTATGTTAGATTAAAATATACAAAATTATAGCCTATTTAATACAAAAACCTCACCGAAAAAGTTGTCTTCAACTCAACTCCCATAAATTTGTTTTGCTTCCTTTAGAGTTCTTGGATAATAAAAAGACGTCGGTAAATCAGAAGACGGTATTTTTTGTTCCCAATGCTCTAGATAACGTGCAATATCTTGCCAAATCATTTCCCCGACCTCTCCAGCTTCGAGTAGCTTATCAATTAGTAATTTCCTGTATTTTCTAATACCACCTCCCACATCTAGATGAAACATCGCACCGAGAAACAATACGGGGGTAGAAACAAACTCTCGCGGCTCCCCTCCAATATTTTTTGCAGCTCTAAACATTTCTTCCTTATCATTGAGATCTCCAGTATAAACTTCCAAAATTTTTTTCATAAAATCGGTATTAGCCTTTCTGGAATTTATGAGCCATCTCAATAGATAATTGAGGTTTTTCTCTGACATTGGCAAAGAACGTAAGTGACTCACCTGCTCAGGCCCTAAACTCTTATCTTTTTGCAAAACTCGCTCCTGTATCAATTGGTTATATTTGTCGTACAAATCAGGCCTCAAAAATAAATTTATACCCAGCCTTTGTGTGCTTAACTCACTCGAAATCTGCCCTCTTTCAACGTTGATGTCGACAACATCCCCCAACTTCCTGCTTTCGGCATCTTCGTGCTCTAAAATGTAATCGGTGTCCACATACATAACACCATCGATATCACTTTCGGTCCTTGATTTTCCTCTGACCAAAGAGCCAAAAAGGGTCAGAGATATAATCTCGGGATGCTCCCGCTTGAGCTCATAAACAGACTGGTGTAAGGCCTCGACCCTATCTTTGGCAAACCCCTCATTTTGTAGTTGGAATCTCTTTTCCATGCCAAAATTGTATCACAAAACCGTTAACGACCTTTTTGCCCGACAAAAACAGGTTCTTGTTTTCCACAACCAAGACCCCTCTTTTACTGTTCATGAACTTCGAAAGTATATTCTTTCAAAAATACCGTCTTGAGATCTGGATAAATACCAGAAACTTTATCTTTGTAAGCATCCTGATAGTGACAAACTATCTTTATAGGCAATATACCCATACCTTCCATTGCTTCCCCGGCCGATTGCCTGTAGAAAACCTTACAAAGGACATTTGCACCAGCAGAATCACCAACAACCACCTTACCGGTTAATATCTCTCTCAGATCAGGAAAATTTTTTAATACTCCTAACAGTTTTAAAGATGACCCTCCATGAAAATACACAACGTCTGATTTTATTACCTGGTTTCTAAAGTCGCCCTCTTCCGCAACATCAAAAAATAATTCTTTATCTTTTTTGTTGTTATTAAACTGTTCAACATCTTCCCCATAGTTTTTGGGTATCCTGTCTGGCTCTTTCGCAAAATATACGAGCAAAATCCTCACTTGCTGTGGCATATTTTTAAGTATCTCCTCTGTTAATTCATCGTTCCCCCATTTTCCCCCAGGGGTAAAGCCACCATGAAGAATAAACTTTGTTTTCGAAATCATTTTATCTGTTAGCCCCATAAGTTACGTTAAATTAGAGGCCAAGACGATATCTCAGCCAACAAGACAATCACCAATCTGTTTTATTGCCCAGTCTCCAAAATTGGCCGGTCTCTTTAACTTCTGTAACGAGTTTGAAAATGTCGTTAGCTGCTTGATCTGGTTCTCGATCTGGCTTCTCTGTTTCTGTGGCTATACTGTTTCCCATAT
>JBAZWX010000022.1:4147-11223 GCA_041660145.1 Minisyncoccota bacterium
CGCAAGCGAAGATACGATAATACCTTTGGACTCAACTCGAAAAGCAAGATGACGAGTATACATATTTAGCGCAGCCTTAGACATTCTATATCCAGCAGCCGAGGCATCGTCTAAGTGAGGTTTCGAGACGGCCCCATAACCTGAGTTTATATTAACTATGTGACTTCCACTTTCCAAAATTGGTAGCAACCTTTCAGTAAAATCAACAACGCCGACGACATTAACCTCGAGCGTTTTTCTAACTTTCACCGGATCAGCGACATTATCATCTGCCTCGAGCAAAATACCAGCGTTGTTGACGAGAGCGTCTATTTTGATCTTTAAATTTTTAATCTGATCGACCACTTGAGCGATACTTTTTGGATCAGATTGGTCATATTTTATAGAGATAAGATTTTTGTTCTGAACCGGAATTGTATTATTAAGATAGGTTCCTATAACCTGCCAACCTTCATTTAAAAATTTTTGTGTAGTCGCAAACCCTATCCCCCTGCTAGCACCTGTAATAATTGCTGTTTTCATAAGAAGAGTTTATCATGGCCACATCTTACTTCAATACCCGGTATAATTAATACGGTTCGTTCGCCTCTCTGCCATGAAATCGAAAAAGAAAACCGCCATTGTGGCGGCAAAAACTACTTTCCCATAAGAGATAACCTGGTAACTGGTTCTCCATAACGTTGTTCTCCAAAGCCGACGAAAACAACCCTGACTGTCGTCCCCTCGCTCTCGTCTGCAACCGGGTCAACAAAAACTTCAAAATGCAGGTGTGGACAAAGGGTACAACCAGTGTTTCCGCTGTAGCCAATAAGCTGTCCTTGAGAAACAAAGTCACCAACCTCCACAAGTGCCCCATTGAATGCTAGGTGTTCGTACGCACTGTACTCACCATCGGTGTGCCTAATAACAATCCTGTTTCCATCATTCCAAAACTTACGATCTGGCCCTCCAATGTTTGAATCTCGTTTGACGTAGACAACCTCTCCATCAGCCGCAGCAAAAACCGAGCTCGTTTCTGGAACCAAAAAGTCTAAAGCAAAACGTAGGGTACCGTCATGAGAATTAAACGGCAGCCGCCCAGGAGAATTAGCCTGTAAATTGCTGATATTCACCGGTAACATGTAAAAGTTCTTCGCGATTCTTCCCTCTTCGTTCAAAGTCTCTCGCTCCTTCCGCTTTTGCTCGCCGACAACCGTTGCTATCTATCAACAATATTAGACAAAAAAGCCATAAAGTTCAACGCCAAAAACATGCCAGAAAAATCTGACGGATTTTTTGTGCCTGCCTACGTAGGCAGGCGGTCAAGCAGAACGGGTCCCTGTTCCGCCTTTCAAATCCCACTCCGCTGTAAAACAAAAGTCGTCGAACGCTTCACGTCCGACTCCTTTGTTTTTTGCGCGGTCGATGGGACTTGAACCCACAACCTCCCGCGTGACAGGCGGGTGCTGCTAACCAGTTGAGCTACGACCGCATTTTCAAAAATTTCTCAAAAATTACACGTTTTCTGGGTAACTCTAAAGAAGTTTTACCATTATACATAATTTCATATAATTTTAAAGTATCCCATGTGGCAAAAAGCAGTCTTGAACAATTTTTGTCTTTAACCCGATATAGAGAGCCACCCTTTGTACCAATCATTTTCAGCCGATTTTTCAATTCAAAAAGAAACTCAAAACTACAACTTGTAAAAACTGAGTAAATAATAGGGCACTTAGTCTTGCGCGTTTTGTGGGCTATCCCAGACCAAACATTCCCATCACCGTCAAAATAACCTCTTACAAAATCACCAAAATATTCACTAGGGACTTCGGGAAGTTTCATCCGAGTTGTTTTCCTTATGACCAATCCTAAATTACTCAAATCATTAAATAGTTCGGTGCTTCCAATCTGGAGCCTAAAGCAATTTCCAGTTAAAGAGACCCTTTTCGAAATTTTGTGGTTAGAAGCAAGTTTCGAACGTATTGCCTCAAGCAACAAATAGTCGTTCGTATAAATTGCCACAAAATGAGTACCCCTCTTGCTAAAAACCACATTTCCGTCGGCATACATAAAACCAAGAATGTATGCCATATCAGAAGACCATTTCTTAAAAAAATTTTTATTGAATAATCTTAGTACTGGCATGACAGTATTATACACTGTACAGTCATAAAAGATAAAAAGTTTTTCCGGACTGCTAGCACATACTCAGGAGGTCTCCTCCGCCAGCCGGCGGATCCTGGTGACATAATAAATTACGTCACTCATCGGCCCTACGACCTCGCCCGTGTGCCGATGGCAGGAATTTCCCTCGACTAATTCGCTAGTCGGCGAACTGTCTGGGCACCAGCTCGCTTATTTTTTCTATCGAAAAAATATAGCTCCGCTGTCCAAATCCTGACGCGCATAAAGAAGTTTATGCGCTCCATCGGCGCATTCGCTTCGCTCATGTGCCGATGGCAGGAATTGGACCTGCGACCCAACGCTTATGAAACGTTTGCTCTACCACTGAGCTACATCGGCAGATTTTTACATTGCAAACTTCTTGTTGCGGGAGTTGGAATCGAACCAACGATCTCAAGGTTATGAGCCTTGTGAGATACCACTTCTCTATCCCGCGGTTTTAAAAGCCTAACACAGATAAACGTAAATTTCAAGATCTTTTTTTCAACAAATCTATTCGCCTAGACCTCCCCCAACCAAACCGCCATTACTTTTGGCAAAATTGTCGGCTTCTTTTGCCGTGTCTGGGTTAAGCCCTCCAATAAACAAGATGGCCGCCAGTCCAAAAAGTATCACCAAGATAAATTGAGTTGTGTATTTTCTAAAATCGTGGTCAAACAAATCCATATGTAAATTGTAACACTATCATTAAAAACACAAAGCCCGCGCAGGCAAGCGCGGGAAACCCACTGATTTACGGGCAGAAACTATCTCAAAGAACTTTACCGATTTTATACCTTGACTTAGCCTTAAAATAAATGTAAGGTTGCAGGCAAAGGGTTTTATACAGAGATTGCAACTGACCATTGAAAACAAAAAACTTGCAGACAACAACACTAAGGCAAAAACCAGGAGAAAGGAGAGACATGTCAAAAATCAAAACTCCAGAAGATCACATCGTGACATCTCAGCTAGACAACGACTTCTATAATTCGCTCATGTGCCAGTTGTTTTTGCTCAAAACTCTACCAAGATTCGGTCTATCTCTCGGACAAATTCGGGTAAAATTCCAGCTCCAGATCAGAACCAAAGGCATCCCTATTACCAAATACGTTCCCGAGCAGGAGTTGCGTGAGGAGATCGAGTGGGCAATTTCCGTCCGATTGAATAGGAGCGAAGAACATTACTACAGAGGCACCAATGAGTATGATGACCGGATGTTTCGGGAAGAGACTATTGGCTACTGGCGCACTATGCATCTGGTCCCGCTCGAAATTAACCTAAAGGCCGAAGGCGACAACTACAATCTAACCATTGAAGGTCCAATCGAAAGAATGATCTTCGTTGAGGTTCCTAGCCTCTTTTGTTTCACTGAAATTTATTACCGACACGTCCTAGCAGAAATGACACCTCTTGAAAGAGACGCAGTGACCGCTAGCGGTAACCTGCGGCTACTCGAGAGTTTCAACATCCTCAAGGAAAATCCTGACATCACCGTTGCGGGCTTTGACACTAGACGACGCTTTTCGAAAGACCGCCAGGAATATGTAACTCGCATGGCAGCTCAGGAACTTGGGGAACAATTCCGAGGCACATCAAACACCATGTTTGCACAAATGTTCGGAATCATGCCCATTGGCACGTCATCCCATGCAGCCCAGATGATTTACGCCGGAATTCTAGAAGCCCTGTTTGGTGTAGATGCCATTCCCTCAGCCCTTAATATGATGCTTGAGGATTGGTGGGATCTGTACGGATGGGGCTTGTCCATCTTTCTGCCAGATACCTGGACGAGCGAATTTTTCCGCCGAACAGTCCCCCCTGAAATCGCTCGGAAGTGGAAAGGTTTTAGGGTTGACTCCGAAGACCCAATCATTGCCTGTCCAAAATGGCGCGATTGGTACACCTGCCACGGCGTTGACAGCAAAGACAGACTTGCCCTACCAAGCGATGGCCTCAGTGTTCCCAAGATGGTGGCGGTAAGAGACGCTATCAGGGAATATTTCAAATATTCATTCGGTTGGGGCGGAGGTCTCGGAAATAACATGGGAAATCCGACCGGACATCCATTCATGATGCCCATCTCCATTGTGATGAAACCAATCGAAATCATCATTGGCGACAAGCGTGTCGGCTTGGTCAAAATCGGCGACAATCCGGCCAAAGCATCTGGCACTCGTGCCGATATCGCAAAGTATGTCAGAGTCCTAAACCTGGACATCGATAGCCTTGTATATAAGGCCTGCGAATACTGAAAGTTCGACCCCCCGACCGGGGGTCATTTGTTTTTACGAAAAAAGATAATTAGCGCGACAAGTACTAAGCGAGATTTTCAAATTTATTTAGGATTTTTTTGTGAGGAAAATCTAAAACGTCACGGACAAATTTGTCACAGACAGAGAGACGATACACAAAATCATTTGTATCAAAAACCCCATAATTTAGTTCGCGGCCCATTTCTGATTCGATAACTTTTATCGAACTGTCTAAAATGTTCCTTTTAAGATAGTCGCCAACCACCAATAAATCGGCCCGGCTATTATCGTCATTCATAAAAATACCCGCGGTGACCACAAGCTTCAACTTCCCAGCTTTTTTCAGTCGTTCAATAAGATCAGAATCTTTGTATAGTTCGGCATTAAAAAGAAGTTTTTCCAACGGCGCCAAAAAAACAAAACCTACATTTGTTTGCCATCCGTTTATTTTTGTTTTCTTCTTCCCACCTTTTGACTCTTTTTCGACAAAAACACTTTTTTTCTTTATAAGGCCGATAGACCCCAAAAGTGCCAGCTCTTTAGACAAAGACCTTGTAGAAACTTTTGCACGTTTTGAAATATCCGCGTTTTCAAAAACTTGTTCTCTGTTTAGAATAAAAAGACGCATTATTTTTACGCGATCCTGGCTGCCAAAAAGTTTGTCTAAGACTTTCATGATGGAAACATTTTAGCACAAAAAAGTGAGCCGCAGTCCATTAACAAAGTGGAGAAACACACATAAAATACAAAACAAAAAGCCGCAAGTACTGCGGCCTTTTGTACACCACTTCGGCGCTGAAAAATGGTTATTTAAGGACAACCTTTCCTCCAGCATCCTCGATAGACTTTTTGAAGGCATCTGCCTCCTCTTTCTTCATCCCCTCTTTCAAAACGACTGGGGCTTTGTCTACCAGATCTTTGGCCTCTTTCAACCCTAGACCCAAGACATCTTTAACGGCCTTTATGACCTGGACTTTCTGCTCTCCAGCAGCAGTTAATTCAACATTGAATGTATCTTTAACGGCACCGGCATCAGCAGCGGCTCCACCTGCAGCGGGAGCGGCAGCCATAACTGCAGCAGCTGCAGTTACGCCAAACTTTTCCTCAAGCAAGTGAACCAACTCAGAAAGATCAAGAACTGACATCGACTCAATTTTCTCGACAATATCCTTGAACTTTGCTGGAACTTCTACATCTTTTTTTTCCGCCATAATATTTATTTTTATATTTTAATTCGACTTTGTTTTAGCAATTTGATTCAAGACAACCACGAAATCACGTGTGACTCCATTCAAAGTACCAACAAAACCTTGGATAGGACCATTCATGACATTTACCAACTTGCCATAGAGAACTTCTCGACTTGGGATCTTGGCCAACGCGACAACTTCCTCTGCAGAAAGGTATCTATTTTCCAGAACTCCACCAGAGATGGTTAACTTCCCTTTAAACTTCTTGGCAAACTCAGCGATGGTTTTTGCTGGGGCAACAGCGTCTGCACCATACGCAACAGCAATTTCCCCATTAAGTTTTGGGGCATCACCAGCGACAGCGGCATCTGTTAGGGCTCTCTTTAAAAGACTTTTCTTTACAACACCATAACCAATTCCATCTTTTTTAAGAGACTTTCTCATCTGGTTTGAATCATTTACAAACAGGCCAGAAAAAGTCACAAAAACAGTGGAAACCGCAGAACTTATTTTGTCCTTTAAGGTTTTTTGGATTTCAGCCTTTTGATTTCTATTTTTTGCCATAAAACATTTTAACGGCCCGAGAGCCGTTATTTTTGGACGAATAATCCCAAAGGAAAATTCGTTCCCGATCGACCCTGGATAGGACTTATTGTTGGCTTTCCAAGCTATATTTCAAGCTAAGGTTTAACCAAATCGCCCATCTTCTTCGGTAAGTACAAGTATATCTATATTTGTGTACGTGTCAATGAAACTCGAAATCCACCCAAGGCGGATTCTCTCCGCCGGCTGGCGGATCGGCAACTACCTTCGGTAGGCCGAATTGGAAAAACCCCGAGACTACCGGGGCAAAACACAAAACTTGGCGCTGAAACTTAACACTTTACTACTTCTTACCGGTCAACCGAAGAACCCGCTTTTTAAGTCTTTCTATCTCCGAGAGAACCTCGTCATGGACAGGAGTATGAACAACAACAACCCCGTACAAGTCGGCAGCCTCTGCACAAATACGGCAACGATCCTTGATGACAAGTTTTCTCGTCCCGACAACAACGCCTTCCCTTTTTGGCAATGAGCACCTCCCGTGCTTCAAGAGATTTTAGCACGACAAAGTAAATCACCCCGCGAGCGCGGGGTGTGGATAATCATTCGTATTATTTCAAACCAGCTTCATCAAGCCACTTGTCAAATTCAACAACAATTTCAACGTTACCTTCATCCATATTTTCTGAAGGGGTGCTGAAGAAAGTAACTTCAGACATAACAATGCGACCGTCCTTCGACCACCAACGCAGCATGCCAGGACCAAAGTCAACCGTCTTAAGCTTATCGTCCTCATAAGCAGAGCTATTCATGAGTGTCCCAAGCTGCAAACAAAGCCGCTGACCACACTTATTTCTCCATCTGGCAACATGGCAGGAGGTATGAAAGTTACCGATAACAACAACTTGGCAGTCCGCAAACTTTCTGAGCGACTCCTCAGCTCTGA
>JBAZWX010000023.1:0-4629 GCA_041660145.1 Minisyncoccota bacterium
CACAGCCCTGGGAGATCTTATAACAATTACCTGGTCATTAAACTGGCACGGGAAACCTGCTCCTGTAAGAATATCTCCGGTTCTAGGATGAAATTTCTCAGGAACCTTGAAATAATCTGATACTCGCAACGGTTCAGAGATGGCAGGAATGTTCCACTCCCCGACCTTGGTCCAAGTTGGCCCAATAGCAGAGGGTTCAACGAGCTGTCCTTTACCATTAGCAAGAGCAAGGGGAGGTCTTTCGGGGTCCGGACCAAGCAGATCAGACAATTCATCTCTCTTGAGATCGTCATTCTTTGCAGGCGTGAGCGCTTCAGACATACCCCTGAGAAGATCTGCTCTGTCCTTTTCCAAAGAAGCAACCCGCTTTTCCAACTGATCAATGCAGTTTCCCTGATTCACACTATCAGTAAACCAATCATGCCAAAGCTTGGAAAATCTTTCATCCAAATCCTTCTGATTACTGTAGCCAACCACACCAAAAGCCAAAATCACAGCAAGCAAAACAGTGACGTGAGCCAACGTAAGTTTTCTCATGGGCCCTTTCCTCCTTTGGTCACCATAGCCCGCAGGGCGTAGGCGGCCTTTGGTCAGCCACGCCAGCCGGCGGGTAAACTCCGCCCTGGCGTAGGCGGCCTTCGGTTCGTCGCAGTACACCGGAGACGACCTTCGGTCCGTTATAGTTGTACAAAGGCGATCTTCATCCTTCCAAAAACCACAAACAAAAAAATCAAAGAACTAAGTTAGATTCTATACAAAAACCACTCTTTTGCAACTCTGCACATTTTACAGACAAACATTCCCTGCCTCGATATATCGAGGCATGCGCTGTGTAAACCAACTAGGTGTAGCAATATATCGCCACACCCATAATAAAAAGACCTCTTGTAAAAAATTAAACAAACTCCTTAATCGCCTTAGCGACATCGGCGGAGTTGTTGGCCGTCATAAGTCTTATGCGTAAAGATTTAGCTCCATCAAAACCTTCAACGTAAGATTTGAAATGTTTTTTCATTACGGCAAAGTTTTTTTGCCCAGTCATAAGTTTTTCGAAAAGGCGCGCGTGCTCAAGCATAATCTCCAAACGCTTTTTAAGTGGTAGTTTACTGCGCAGATCGCAAGAACTTCCATCGATATGGTTTTTACCACAACTACCAGCTACGCATCTCCTGTTTAATTTAGAAAAAAGCCACGGGTTCCCAAATATGCCACGGCCAATCATCACCCCGTCGACGCCCGACTCACGTACCTTATTCATTGCCTCAGCGAGATTTTTAACATCGCCATTTCCAATGACCAAAACGCCAGCTTTGTGAGCCATTTTGTCAACTCTGGCTATCGCATCCCAATGGGCCGAAACTTTGGACATTTCTTTCTTTGTACGACCGTGGATTACGAGAACGTCTGGCCTAGCAGACAAAATATTTTTTATCCAAGTTTTTGACTCATCGCGATGGTAACCAAGTCGCGTCTTAACGCTAACGGGTAAACTGCCAGCACCCCGTTTGGTTGCTTCAATTATTTTTTTAGCCAATCTTGAATTTTGAATAAGACTCGCCCCAGCTCCCTGCCTGTTTATATTTTTCTCAGGACAACCCATGTTTATATCGATGCCATCAAAACCCATTTTTTTTATGAGCTTGGCCGATTCAAAAAATTTATCGGGATCAGACCCAAAAAGCTGAGCAACTATTGGCCTTTCTCTTTGAGTAAAACGCAAATCACGAGCCACTCTTGTTTTACCTGCCGACAAAAGACCATCGCAAGAAACAAATTCGGTCCATATTACGTCTGGCTTGCCATACTTCGCAATAATGCGCCTAAAAGGAGGATCTGTTACATCCGCCATCGGAGCCAAAACAAAAAAAGGCTTTTTTAGTTTTTTCCAAAAATTTCCAGACACGAGATATGTCTACCACAAAAAACAAGAAACCAAAAGTCCTTCGGCAAGCTCATGACGAGACTACAGCTCTCCCTCTTTAAATTGAATAGTTGAACCTGGAGAAAATTCACCACTTATCATTTTTTTGGCAACGGCATTTTCCACTTTTTCTTGTATCGCCCGATTCATCGGCCTTGCGCCAAAAACAGGACTAAACCCTTCTTTAGCAACAAAGTTTACGAGATAATCATCAACTACAAGATTCAACCCTTTATTCTTGAGGCGTGAGGCGAGTTTTATAAGCATTAACTTAGCAATCTGTTTAAGTTCCGTTTCGCTAAGTGGCTCAAAAACAACCACATCATCAAAGCGGTTTAAAAGTTCGGGTTTGAAAATGTTCGAATCTATCATCTGACGAATAAGTGTATCTTTGGCAGCTACAACGCTTTGCCCTCGCGCGGCTAGATCAAAAATGGCAGCTGACGCAGCGTTAGAGGTAGCTACAAAAATTATGTTTCGTGCGTTAACCTTTTTACCGTTCATGTCAGAAAAAATACCTTCGTCAAAAATCTGCAAGAAAAGATTTAAAACATTTTTGTCTGTTTTTTCAAACTCATCCAAAAGCAAAACACCATAGGGATGATCTCTCAACATGCTGGCCAAAATTCCCGGTTTGTTTTCTTCGTAAGATCCGATAAGACGTTTGACCGAATCCGAATCCTGATATTCGGTCATGTCTAGACGCATCATCAAAGCCTCGTCTCCAAAAAATGTTTCGGCCAGAGCTTTGGCTGTTTCTGTTTTTCCGACGCCAGTAGGCCCTAAGAAAAGAAATGATCCCATAGGACGATTGGGGCTTTGTATCCCCAAACGCCCCCTTCTCATCGCGTTACTAACTGAAGATATGGCAGCTTCCTGGCCAACAACTCTCTTGTGAAGAAACTCCTCGAGCTTGGAAAGTTTCTCTTTCTCCCCTTCGGCCAAGTCACCAAGAGGAATGTTAGTTTCAACTTTAATGAAGTTTAAAACATCGCTCGAAGATATTTCTTCCTGTCCACTCTTTGCCACAAATATTTTATCAATTAAATCGATGGCCTTATCCGGCATGACCCCATAAGAGAGGTACCGGTCAGCACCAGAAACAGCAGAAGTAAGAGCCGAATAATTAAACACGTATTTACGACCGAGTTTATTCTCAAATTTTATAACCTCTGTCTCTGCTGCCTGCATAACTTCCTCTGGGGCAAGGCTTCCCACATTGATCTTGTCGAAACCACGCGAAAGTGTAGCGTTAGAATCCGTTAGACGGTGAAAATCTTCCTCACTTGCTATAGCAAAAATGTTTACTGATTTTGCAAAATAAGGCTCCATCAAGGAGGGCACGCTTGACCCCAGCGACTTGGCAGATTCAACAAACGCAGGCAAGTTTTCTATAACCAAAATCACATTTCCCGAAGAAACCGCTTCTTCAAGAATTTTTATAAATTCGGTTTCAAATGCTACCTTATTTTTTGTTCTCGAAATAAGCCCATTATGATCTAAAGACAAAACCCTTTTTCTCTTTAGACTCCCGACCGCCTCACCTCTGGAAACACGTTCGACAAAACTTTTTAAAACATAATTTATGGACACGGACGGTTCTCCAACTAAAACCAGATTGGCCTGCGAACTCTTAGACATGACAGATTCCACTGCCCCTACTTTAGAAAACACCGATGGTAAAGAAGGTGCCCAATTGCTTAAATTTGCCAAACTCGCCAAGTCCCGTGCATATTTATCTAATGTGTATGTCCCTCCATATGACCATCCGCTGGCCAAAACCTTTACCCCAGATAAATACTTTTTGGACCAAAACGACTTATGATACATTTCAATTTTGTCCTCAAGCAACAGCCAATCGACGGTGCCAAACAAATCGTTTTGAGTTATCCTTTTTGAAAGCAAAAATTCTGAAAACTGTTTATCGATGGCAGAGATCGCTAATATTACATTTTTTGTGTTGAACTCTTTTTCGCCCAAAAGCTCGGCCAAACTACCTGGAACAATTTTTTCTTTTTTACTCAGGAAATCAGACAAATCTTTTTGGGAAATTCCCAAGCGGCGTGACATTTCTTTGCCAAAGTTCAAAGTAAACAAAGAATTACAAAGATCGTCTTTTGTATTTAAAACAACCATGGCCCCATCGAAAGCGCCAATAGTTTCTTCATTTAAGTGTGATTGAAAGAAAAATTCAGCTGAGAGAAAATATATAACCAGAGAAACAAAAACCAGAAGCAGGCCAAAAAATTCCGTGTTTATTTTTGAGGTTACATCAAAGAAAAGATCTAACACAAGTAAAACGGCAAAAATCGCCAAGAGCCATAAACAAACCTTAAAAGCCCGATGGCGCCACTTTGTTGGGGCCGTGTTTTCTGCCAATACAAGGTTGTATACAGGCAAACTTTTTATCTCGTCTCGAAACATCATTTTAATATGAGATAAACACCGAATAAAAAGCTGGCCATGGCCAATAGGGGCCAAAAAATCCAAACGAGAAGCAACCCTACGCCAACAATAATAACAGCCAATAAAATTATTAAAGCCAAGGCAAGAACAAAGGTCCTCATTAAAACTCCGACGATTCGCATTATTGTGTTTATAAATGCAGAGGTCAGCATCTCAAACACATGAAAACCGCCACGATATCCTTCACCTAATCTTTTCCATGGTTCAAAAAATGTTCTAAGTACTATAGGAAGAGAAAAGAA
>JBAZWX010000023.1:4639-11174 GCA_041660145.1 Minisyncoccota bacterium
GAAAATTTTTCCAGACACCAAAAAACGACACAAAACCAGAACTGTAGTGCCAAGCCAGATATCTAAACAAAAACTCTGTTCCCATCTCCTTTATTGTACAATATGGGACGCAAAAGCTCTATTTCTCTATTAACTTCGGCTGGTACAAATTATTCAGCCTGACTAAGCCAAAATTAGTGCTGCCAATATTTCCATCCCCATCAATAACAATTTCCAAAACACCTCCAGTCATAGTTTCTTCCGAAAACCCTTGATCGAAAATAAAATTCCCCAAGCTATAGGCGATAATACCATCTTTATATTTTTCGACTCTTTGAACAACATGAGGATGATGTCCAATTACAATATCGGCCCCGGCATCTATAGAAGCATGGGCCAAGGTGATTTGTCGTTCTGATGGCGCCGCATCATATTCGTCGCCAAAATGGAACGAAACAACAAGGTGGTCTACTTCCCCAGAAGCATTTTTAATTATGTCGAAAATTTTCGGGTCACTGGCAGACATCACATATGGAAGTTCTCTGTCTTTTGACATCCAGGCTGGACCAACATCGGAAAAGGCCAAATATCCAACCTTGATCCCATGTCTCTCAACGACCTTCATTGCCGAGGCATCGTTATAATTTTTTCCGCCACCAACAAATGTTATTTCGGCACTAGCAAGACGAGGCATCGTATCTTCAAAAGCTGCCATACCGAAATCCCCCATGTGATTGTTCGCAATCGAAACTACGTCGATACCGCCAGACTTCAGCCCCATAATAACCTGCGGGCTCATTCTGAAAGAATAGAGATTACCAAGATCATATCCGACATCAGAAATTGGCCCTTCAAGATTAGCAAAGGTTATATCTGCTTTTTTGAGAAATGGAACCTTACTAAAAAGGAACGAGTAGTCACCCTTACCGTATTTGTCTACAACGTCTCGCACGCTTCTGGCCATCATAATATCTCCGACAAAAAGAAGACTTGTGCTGTCTGATGACGTTTCTGTCGATTTTCCCATCTTTCCCACCATCGCGTTGGCCGCACCAAGAGTAGTACCGTCAGGATAGACATAGCTATTTAAAATGTTTGCCGCTATTTTTTGTAAATCACCGGCTCGGTCAGAACTCCTCAAAACTATAACTGCAAAATTTTTCCCTTTAGATTCAGAGATAGGAATAGATAAAATTCCGGCAAACGTTTGTCCGGCTTCCAGTGTGTAGCCATCTTTGCCACCGGCAAAATATGGGTTTTTAATCTTAACCTGGCGATCAAGATTGTTCCATATAATTTTTCTACCCCCCAGAGCCGCATATGACTGGGCACTATGGCTGGTTTCCTTAGTAATTTGCAAAATTGGGCTATCCGACGTGTATAAAAATTTCAACAATTTAGTTAAGTCGTTTGCGGTCGATATATTTTTTGCAGATAACCCACTTGGGTCAGAAAACTTTGTATTACTTAAGCCTAAGGCTCCAATTTTTTTGTTCAAATCAATAATAAATAATTCGCGCCCCACATGCTCGGCTATAGCCTCAGCAGCATCGTTGCTTGACTCTAACAAGAGAGCATAAATTAAATCACTAAACAAAAAAGCGTCGCTCGACAACAGCCTACCCTGACGGCCCTCCGTCGCCACGGCTTTTTTTGAAATTATTATTTGTTCTGTCGGTTTTATTTTTTCACTGGCCACCAATGCGGTTATCAACTTTGAAACAGACGCGATCGGAATAACCTTGCCGGCATTCTTGGAATAAAGCACCTCGCCGGTATCAAGATCAGAAACTAGGTAGGAATACGATTTTATTCGCAGAGAAATATCTTTCTTTTTTAAAACAGGATCCTGAACGCCATAAACAAACGGGCGCTTGCTCGCAACATTCGGACTATAAACCTCTACTGTGTCATCTTCGCTCACTAAATCAAAAAGGGCAGCTGCGTCCTCGGCGCCAAGCTCAATTGAGACCTTATTACTTGCCTCTTTTTGGATACGCGCAGACAAACTGGATAGTCCGGTCGATGGACCATGAATAAACGCATTGGCTCCCCAAAAAATGGTGTCCGGAAAAACCAACCCAGATATTGCTGAAACATGTTTCTTCTCTTTTGTGGGCTCAAAATATTCACCAGAAATCGGATACCAAGGAGAGATTTGTTCGGCAACCCTTTTTATCTGGGCAGAATAAACATGATTACCATTTTTATAAAAATCGACTCTTTTATTATTTATATCGACACGAAGCTCATCTCCAACATTGTGTTTCGGTTTTGCCGCAACATAAGACAGCTCTCCCAAAAAATCCTCCTTTGTGTTTTGACCTTTTAGAAACACGTCGGTAGCTGGAATTTTATTCTGGGACGAAGAAGAAGAGACTGTGGCCATCGACGAAATAACCGACCATGAAAAATTTAGCCCAAGCAAAAAAATATGTGTGGCGACAACTCCTGTTGTTATAGCAGATAAAAGCCAAAATATTTTACTCTCCCGACATTTTTTTAACAACTCTACCATCATCATTTACCAAATTTGTAAAAAACCTTGTTCCCAAACCGAAGATCTATATATTCTAACTTTTTGCCCAGAGACATCTCTTCTTTAAATTTAGCAGAAGTAACCGTAGTATATAGGTTAGAAACAATTTCACTAATAACTGAAGATATCCAAGCAGCCCCGTTTTTTACAGCCAAGTCGTAAGAAATAAAAAATCTAATATTCAAAAGCTTCGTGTTCAAGCCTGTGCCTTCCAGTATAAAACTGTAATCATCTTTGCCCACAACAACTGATTCTAGTTTAATACTCGGATCAATTTTCTCCTGAGCCAATTCTAAAACTTTTTCTTTTAGGCCAAGGACTCCAGCAAAGATACCCGACGGCAAAAAATGTTTTCCCACTGCCGCAGAGTTGGCCAAGACCGGGGACGAGCTGCTAGTTATAAATTCAAAAAACAAATCTCCGGAAAGTTCCGGGGCCTGATCAAACACAAACCCGTCTGAATCTGCATATAGACAATTTCTGGGACGAATTTCGCGCGGTTTATCGCAAAATAAATAAACAGGCAAACGCTCGGAGACAGACACAACCACAACCCTTCCGCGTACATCTACATTAACATCATTTAGACGTGCAATATTTTTCTTAAGGGTATATTCAATATTCTGTTTTGGGTAGAAAAAAATGTTTGATCTCTTAAACAAGCCAAGATATTTACCAGAGATACTTTCACGAGCAAACTCTTCTATTATACGGGCGTCTGTCGCTTTTACCCCAACCGCAATTGCGTCCTTTATGTTTATGTCTTCCATATTAAAAACCGCAACAACACAGTACAAAATAGCCCCCAAAAGACAAATAAACAAAAAGATAGACCAGGCCAAATCTGGTAGCCTATTTTCCTTTCGATAAGGTTGCCTGCCGTAGCGCTCTAACATGCAAAATTACGGACAAGACTATGCCACTTTATATTCCGAGCTAGCCTTGTTTACTAATTACACTCTTCCCCATGTATTTCTGCAAAACTTCCGGAACACGTATGGAACCATCGGCATTCTGATAGCACTCAATTAACGGAACTAAAATTCTCGGCGTAGCAAGAGCCGTATTGTTCAGGGAATGGGCAAAATGCATTTTGCCAGCCTCATCTTTGTATCTGATATTCAAACGACGTGTCTGAAAATCATGGAAATATGATGCGGAATGAGTCTCTCTATATTTACCTTCTGTTGGCACCCAACATTCAATATCGTATTTTTTGACCTGTCCAAGCCCTATATCGGCACCACAATTAACAACCACGTGATACGGTATACCAAGAGCTTGAACCAGAGCTTCGGCATTAGCAGTTAACTCCTCGTGAAAAGCCACACTTGTTTGATGATCAGCCTCACACAAAATCAGTTGTTCAAGCTTGAAAAACTCATGCAAACGAATAAGCCCACGAGTGTCCTTTCCATGAGCTCCGGCCTCCAAACGATAACAGGGAGAAAAAGCTATCATTTTCAACGGCAACTTTTCTTTCGGAAGAACTTCGTCCATGTAGTACGCCATCATTGGAACCTCGGCAGTTCCAGCCAAATAACTGTCGGCTTGTGTCTTATACAGATCCTCTTCAAACTGGGGTAAGTAGCCTGTTCCGAAAAATGCTTCCTTCCTATCTAATATAGGAGCGATGAAAGGTTGGTATCCCTTTTTTGATACCTGTTCCATCGTAAATTGCCATAGTGCCAAACAAAGCTCCACGGCCGCGCCCTTCAAAAAGTATCCACGGAAACCAGCGACTTTTGACCCACGCTCGAAATCAACCATATCCAAGGCAAGCATAAGGTCTGCATGGTTCTTTGGCTGAAAATCAAACTTTGGTATATCTCCCCACGTGCGAACCTCTTTGTTATCTGCGTCACTTTCGCCATCTGGAACTGACACATCTGGAACATTTGGGACCTGAAGCATTAGTGCGCGCCACTTAACCATCAAGTCTTTCAGCTCATCTTCCTTTCTTTGAAGGTCTGATTTAACTATCTTCATTTTGTCGATAAGAGACTGTCTAGCAGATGGATCGGCAGCAGAGGCAACGTCTTGACTGACCTTGTTCTGAGTAGCTCGCAAATTTTCCACATCCAAAAGACGTTTTAGTCTGTCGTCGTCTATTTTGATAAGATCGTCAACGTCAAAAGAAACATGCTTCTTTTTTGCGGCCAGTTTAATGAGATCTTTGTTCTCGCGAATAAACTTTATATCTAGCATAGGATAATGATACAAGATATAAAAAAGGTTATCAATGCAACTCAAAAACCAAACAAAGCCGATCTGTGATAAACTAATCTGCGCAAGTGAAAAATAAAATTTACAAAGTATCCCCCGACGATTTTCCGGAACTACTCAAAGAAATTCCAGATAAACCAAAACTGCTTTATGCGGAAGGTAATTTAAAGGTTGAGAAAAACACAAAATTTTTGGCAGTTGTCGGTTCACGTCGATTCTCTAACTACGGCAAAAGTGTCTGTAAAGATATAATAGGCGGACTGGCTGGATCCGACATAATAATAGTTTCTGGCCTTGCCCTGGGCATTGACGCAGTCGCACACAAAACTGCAATCGAAAACGGATTACGCACTTTTGCGATACCTGGCTCTGGCCTAGACGAGAGTGTTTTGTATCCAGCAACCAACATCAATCTGGCAAACGATATTTTAAAAAATGATGGGGCCCTAATAAGTGAATTGGAACCAAAAACCACGGCAACTATTTATACGTTTCCAAAACGAAACAGAATAATGGCCGGAATGTCACACGCGACATTAGTAATTGAGGCGGGAGAAAAATCTGGGACATTAATAACCGCTCGACTCGCCTTAGATTACAATCGAGATGTTCTAGCTGTACCAGGATCTATATATTCTCCAACAAGCAAAGGGGTAAATTATCTTATTAGACAAGGAGCGACTCTCGTAACATCAGCAGAAGACGTTCTTGATTCTCTTGGAATAAAAACAAAAACGATTAAACCCTCTGAAAGAAAAGATCTTTCCGAACAGGAAAAAAAGATCTTATATTTAATCACGGAAGAACCCCTTCCCAAAGACGAATTAATCAGACTCTTAAACATTCCGACAGGAGAAATAAACAGTTTATTATCTCTCATGGAGATAAAAGGTATAATAAAGGAATCTATGGGTGTTATTATGCCAATCTAGATCATTAGTCAGCAGAGGAAAATTTGACAAATATTCTAATTTAAATTACTAATAGGCAAATATGAAACTTCTGGTAGTAGAGTCCCCGGCCAAAGCCAAAACCATTTCCAAATATTTGGAAGGGGCCTACACAGTAAAAGCCAGCATTGGCCACATAAGAGACTTGCCAAAGAGCAACAAAAACGCCATCGACATAGAGGGTGGTTTTATCCCTAAATATGTAGTCTCAGAAGGAAAGGAAGATGTCGTAAGAGAAATAAAACACCTCGCACATAAAGCAGACGAAGTTTTACTGGCCACAGACCCTGACCGCGAAGGAGAAGCTATCGCTTGGCATATAAAAGAAGCCTGTGACATCCCAAACTCCAAAAGAGTAGTCTTTCACGAAATAACGAAGGGCGCTATCCAAGAAGCCATAAAACACCCACGTGAAATTGATGACAATCTTCGAAAGGCTCAAGAAGCCAGGCGCGTGCTCGACAGATTAGTTGGGTACGAACTAAGTGGTTTAATATGGAAAAAGGTGAGGTACGGCCTTTCAGCTGGTAGAGTGCAATCCCCTGCTCTAAGGATAATAGTGGAACGTGAACGAGAAATAAAAAGTTTTATACCTGAAAAATTCTGGGTTTTGACAGCCAAGCTGAAACACAACAGTGGACAAGTCATAGAATTCATCTGCCAAGAACGCCCTTCATCAAAAGAGGCGGCTGATAAAATAGTCGAAGCCGGTCAAAAACAAAAAGAGTGGAAAGTAAAAGATGTAAAGGAACAAGAACCCCTAAAAAAACCCAAGGCCCCTTTCACAACGTCTACTTTGCAACAGGCGGCGAGCTCGCGATTAGGACTATCGCCAAGCATG
>JBAZWX010000024.1:0-11077 GCA_041660145.1 Minisyncoccota bacterium
AGGTCTACCATTAACCTTTGCCATAGGTTTCGGGATGGTCGCAGTAAGGGGTAAAAGTCTGCTTCCTTTTCCTGCCGCTAGAACAACCGCCTTCATGCCTATTAAAACAGCATAATGAAAGAAAAAGTTCCTTTTGAAAAAAACAAAAGCCGCCCCTTACGAGGCGGACCTTTGTTTCGTACTCAACGATTTGAGATTTAAAGCTTTAGATCTTCCATGGCCTTATCGACGTCTGCGACAGAAGTTGACTGTCGTCCGCCGGCTGGCTCGTTGATCTTAAGGTTAACCCTAGCGTTGTTTTTCATTCCAACAACCCTCAATAAAGTTCTGATCGCCTTGGCTGTATTTCCCTTTCTACCAATCACCTTGCCCATATCGGCCGGGTTGATATCAAGAGTCATCAATACACCCATCTCGTCGACAACCCTACTGATTTTTACATCGTTCGGATTATCAACTAAAGCCTTAATCAAGAATTCAAGAAACTCTTTGTCTCTCTCCATTTTAATCTTTCTTTTAACCTTCTAATCAGTGCAGCCGAAGTTCGACCTAAGACTGCATCGTTGCTATGTATTATAGCTCAATTTGTCAAAAAAGTCAAGTGTACCAAAACCCGAATTATTTCAACAGTTTATTCGGCTTTTGGAGCAGCTTCACCTTTTGGTTGTTCGGCTGGGGCCTCTGCTTCCTTTTTCTTGAAATCCGAACCTACATGTGATTTTTTGCCCCTAATAACTCCTTTTTTGATTAAAAAATTGTTTACAGTACCGGATGGTTGCGCTCCAACAGATATCCAGTGCTTTACCTTTTCCACGTCTAAAACAAGTTCGGTTTTTTTACGTGGATCATATGATCCTAAAACTTCTTTAAATTTTCCGCTTTGCGGACCATTTTTTGAGTCTGTTAGTACCACCCTAAAATATGGTTGGTGCTTCCTTCCGACCCTTTGTAGTCTGATCTTCAACATGATAGAGATACTAACAAAAAGGGATCTAGCTGTAAAGAGGCTAATTAAAAGATACTTTTACCACTCATCTTCTCTGCCAGGAGCCTTGCGATTTCTTTTGATTTCTCCCTTTTTCTTTTTCTGTATCACCCTTTGTTCCTCAGAAGAAAAGGTTGGGGCAGTGGCTACCCTTGGTTTTTCTTGAACGAGGGATCCGGCAATAAGTTCGTTTAGTTTTTGCAGGGCAAGTCGTTTGTTTTCAAGCTGCGATCTTGTGTCTTGGGCCGTAATAATAACGTCTCCAATTCCTTTAACTTTTGCGCCGAGTCGGCGCCTAATAAGTTCTTTCTGTTCTGGGGTAAACGCCTCAGACGCATCTATGTTCCACCGAAGAATAACCTTGGATGAAACCTTATTTACGTTTTGTCCTCCAGCCCCAGATGATCGCGCATAAGATATATCAATCTCGTGCTCTGGAATCAATGGAGTATTTATAATTTCAAAACCTGGTGATTCGATACTCATACTTTTATTATAACTAGGCTTGCTCAATTTTTGTCATTGGCTGTGGAAATCTTTAATTACAAACGAAGCCCCCGTTGCTAGCGGAGGCTTTGGCCAAAAGGCCGAGTATCACGAAGGGACATTGACGAGATGAAGAGCGAAAACCTTGTCAGGGGTTGTCAGGATCGATCCAGGGTTCAAGGCAAAGGCACAAGTGCCTTTCTTCCCTTTCCCCCTCAACTCCCACACAAAGTTCCCACTTGGGCTTGATGGGGAGGGGCTTGTCACCGATCTTCTGACCATTCTCATCATGAAGCCACTGCATGACCGGCTTACCCGAGGACTTTCCTCCTTCAAACAGTGGCGTCCTAACCTCACAGTTGATGGAGATTTGGAAACCTTTCTGTCCGTCGTGGAAAAGGAAGTTCTCGTATCCGCGCGCTCGCCACATGATGTCGCTAACCATTTCCGAAAATGCGGCGCAAATCTCTGGAGCTACAGACTCATTTTCGGAAGCTCTACCAAAGCGGAAAACAGTCGTGAAGTAAAACGGTTTTGAACCTGCGTGATAGTTGATCCTTCTCTGGGTGAAGGCCTCGGCAAGAACCCAACCATCATTATGAAGGTCAGCAAGAAGATCTTCGGCAAAAGCTGTGGCCATAGTGATCGGAATGATCTCCTTGCCAGCAGGCCGCCTCGGATCCTTCCTGTCTTCGTGCCCGTCTTTGGTCTCTCTGACGGTTCTCGGGACCGCCTTGGGAGCGACGTCTTTGGAGGTAGAAAACTGGAAACGGATCTCCCAGGTATTGTCCCGTATTGGAATTCCTGGGATATAGACCGGAATTTCCTCGGACATTAGCGTTCCCCTTTCTTCGTTCGTTTTAAGCTCAAGGTTCTGGTTTGGTCGGCCCTATATGGCCCTGTAGTTACCTGCGGTATTCTTTGTGTAAGCTAGCATAATTTTAATACCAAGTCAAGGTTAGGCATTGACTTTGTATGCTATTTATGATATTATACAAAAGACCCTTACTTTTGGCTGTATAATAGCCCCTACCCAATATCTACCGGGAAAAAGGTAGTTTTTCTTTTAAAAGGCCAAAAAAGTATCGGGTCTACCAAAAATATAATCATGTTACCTGTAATACAAAAAACAATAATCAGTACAATTTTAGCCAGTGGAATTTTAGTTTCTCCTCAGGCTGCCATGCTTACCGATCGATCAATTTCTCCTTCAGAAATTGGAGTCGGTGGTTCTAAGGTAGAAGTAGTCCTCCCCTCCAGTCCAGAAGATTATCTGGAGGAAATTTGTAGTGGTGAAGGCGCTAAGACCAAAGAATGTATAATCGGTCTTATCGAAAAATATTCCAAACAATACGAACTTCCTAAACAATTAGCCCTAGACATTGCGGCATGTGAGTCAAATCTTAAACCGACTGCGGTTGGAGACGGTGGAAAAGCCTATGGAATATATCAATTCCATAAACCAACCTTTTCTCTTCTCTCCAAAAAAATGGGAGAAAAACTCGATTACTATAGTATCGAAGACAATATACGACTTGCCATTTGGGCTATTTCAACAGATAGAGGATTCCATTGGTCTTGCTACAACAAACTCGCTAGAAAATAATCAAGGGGTCTGATACAGGTCAATAAGTTTTTGCGCGACCAAAATTTAAACTTTTTTAAGGCGACTTTCGATAAAATTTTTCCATTCCTTCTCAAGCTTTTCGATTGCCTCTAGCTCTTTTGGACACTTCTCAATGATTTCTTTAACCACACTGGCCTCATCGCTACCAAGATTGGCCATGCCAGCAATTAATCTTGTTTTATCATCAAAAGATTGAATCTGTTTTAGCCGTCTTATCAAAAAATCTACCAAAAACGGTGCCATTGCCACAGAAAAAAATTTTTCGTTAGTTACTTCTTTAGCCAAGGTTTCAAAAAACCCTTCATCTCCAAGTGATAAAGGGGCTTCATAATATGCCCTATCCCCCTTTTCGTTGGAAAGGTCATGCGCGCACGAAATTTTCCTTTTTGAGACAATGCCCTTCGCTTTAGCAATGAGTTTATCGAGCCCTTGCCCCGCTTTCCTGTTGTCAAAAATTTCTGGCTTGTTTATATCCGCCAAAATAGCAATTGGAGACAAACTTTCTCTCTCAAAAACGAGTATAGTTTTTGTATTATAATTCATGATCTTGCTTTAAAAATTTGGGCCGTACCCATAGTTTGGGTAAGCAACGTTCAAGACACCTTGCCTTTCTGTAAAAGAGTGGGTCTCTGTATCTACTCCATATTTTTTCAAATACCACTCGATTAACTCTCTGTCTGCCGTCGGTAAACGGCCTTGCTCGCAATAGTAAAGAGAAAAAATTTCAGCGAAATATTCTGTTGCCTTTTTGCGTCGTCTCATTTGTAAGTCAGAACTTTTTATACTTTCTACATACCAACTGTTGTATCGGTTTGGGTCTTCGAGCCTAAGTAAGACTCTTTCTAATAATTCTGTTGACAGATCAAAGTCGATCCTCTCCGAAGTCCAATCGTTTAGATGTCCTATCTCATGGACAAGAGTGTCTACCGCAGCAGTTCTTGGAAGTGTTGCTGCAGATGCACACAGTTCGACTTTTCCCTCATTTTGATGAGCAAAAGCCAACGCCACAGTCCCTGGAGGTAAACCGTACGAGGCGTCCAGGTATTTAACCTTGTCGGTATAATAAACTTCTTTGGTGGCAGACGAAATTTGTGGCGGTAAAGATTTTATCAATTCTTTTGTTGCCCTAGGAGACATTGAATCTGGCAAGTTAGATCCAATTTTAGTTTCATTTTCTGCTGGATTTTCCTTTTTAACCCCCGCTCCAGCTTTATCGGCAACTAAGAGATCGTGCTTGTTGTAAAGTTGCCTTAACACCCCGTCTCCAAATGCCAGTCTTATACGTTCCCACCTTTCTTTCTGCCTATCTGTTGCCCCGGGAAAATATTCTATAGTGGCTTTATAAGCGCCAGTTTTAACCGCCTCGGCTACTTCTTTTACAAAAGAGCCACCACCTACATTTGAGATGGATTCGGCAATTGAGATTCCCAGAAGTAAAAAAAGAGCAGCTTGTCTCGAAACGCTAAGAGAATCGAGCGTTTCCCCAATTTTACTAATTAAGATATTCGCTAAAGATTTTCTTTTCTGACTTATCTCTGCTCCTTTTTTTAGAAATTCAACTTCTGTTTCGTGATACTCAACAATGCTTATAGACTTAGCCAAAAAATCGTGACGCAACTTTGTTAAACTTTCGTCGATAATTGCTTCGATGTCGGCATCGACAAGATTGCGAAGACTCGCTGCTTCTTCTCGCAGGGCATAGACCTCACTACTTTTTTTATCCGCAGAAGTCTTTTTTATCTCTTCTCTAAGATGTCTGTCTATTCCATCCATACAATCTAGATTCTACAATTAACCAAGACAAAATCAAAAGCGCCCAGTTATGGGCGCGGGAATAACACAGGTCTTTTGTCAATTAGTCAGAGTCAGGGTCTCCAGACTCGCCGACTTCGCGGGCAGCAGATAGAACAGAAGGGGTTCCACCACCCTTTCCAAGCCGCTCGTTCCTTCGCCTCGCCCGTTCTCCAAGTTCCTTTTTGATGAAGGGCTCAGCCGAGAATTTGGCAATTGATTCTGCCCAGTGGCTAAAAGCCCTTTTCCAAACGCGAAGAACAAGACGGTAAGGCACGACTCGAGGATTTTCCAAAACAGAGACAGCTGTCCTTATTGTCGCCTGAGCAAGAGCTATCGAAAATGCTTCCAAAGATCCTGCTTTTGAATGAGCAATATTTCCGCAAGGATTATTTTCAAGAAGACTACACTTGTCATCGTCCCATCCTCGTTCAAAGTCTTCCAACTTAACGTCCTTCAAAGAAATACAAACTGCACCATCTTTAGAACCGCATCTGTTTACTACAGAGCTACTAAGCCTAAGGTAGATGTCGTCACTTGGTTTAGAAGCGCAGAAGTCAATTTCCTGATAAATGTCTCCGCAAATCCCACCTTTTCTGTTCAAAGCACGAATGGGCATAGTCTGAGTGATTATGCGATCAGAAAGTCCTCTCAGTTCAGCGATAACTCGAAACTTTTTGGACAAAAAGGCCTTGAAGATCTCACGGGCCAGCTTGGAAGCCGCTTCATCTGCAGATCTATTAAGTCTCTCTTCGGCACGGCTAGCACGTTTACTAATCGTCTTTTGCAGAGAAAGAGCCCTTTGAAGTGTTTGAAAAGTGTTCATCCTTTTCTCCCTTCCTTTTTGTTCTTTTAGAAAAACCGCAAACTTTTATCAACGTTCTAAAACGCGGTTGAATAGATGATACGTATTTAAAGCCCAATGTCAACAACAAACAAGATAACCGCAACCTAGTTATCTCTGGATTTTTTTGATGATTTGTAATAACATGTTCAGGAGTGCTGAGTTTATCGAAGGGCCTATAGTATAGCGGTAGAACGGTTCCATGGCATGGAACAGGTCGGGGTTCGACTCCCCGTAGGTCCACCAAACAACCAAACATATGGAAAAAGATTCTTATTTTGTTGCCGTAAAAATCTTTCTTAAAAAAGATGGCAAATTACTTATTCTAAAAGATAATTTTGGAGATTGGGATTTACCAGGAGGAAGAATAAAGAAAGACGAATTTGAAACCCCGTTGGATGAGATAATAAAAAGAAAAATGACCGAAGAATTGGGTAATGACGTCCAATACGTAATCAACAAACCCGTAGTTTTTATGAGACATCAACGAATTGAGCAAACTCTAGGAAGTCCTACCGTGAGAATATTTGCGGTTGGCTACGAAGGAACCATGACGAGTGGAAAAATTACTCTTTCAGAAAGACATCCCGAGATGGTTTGGGTTGACCCGACAAATTTTAAACCAGAAAATTATTTTAAAGGAGGATGGCTAAAGGGAGTGCAAGAATATTTGGATATTTTCAAAAACGAAACTCTTTAAAACTCAAAAGGTGCCACATGGGCACCCAAGAGAACAAACACTAGCCAAGACTAAACAGAAAGAAGAGCCCTCCCTGGTTTGCGCGGCTTACAACCAAGATCTTTTTCAAGGTGGTCAATGATCTCATCTGCTCTTTCATCTGGAAGTTCTAGTCTTACACATCCTGAGTTGCGATACTCAGTAACGACACTTCCACCAACACTGGTAACGTACGCAGCCACCCTACAGAGCCAATCACGGATTTTTGCCAAAACAGATTCCGGAGCCCTCTCCATAAAACCCAATTTACTCGTGACATTCTCAACTTCAAGAAGAACGGCAATGTGTTGCATGCCACATTTCCTTTCCCCCGCTGTTGTCTGGATCCGGGATGATAATAGCATAGGCAAAGAACACTGCAAATCTTTATCAATTTGTGTTGTTTATACAAATTTGGGATAATCTCCGTATGTTTGATTTAACTACAACATCAAGAGGACGGCTAATTTTAGCAGGGCTGGTAATTCTGATTGCAGGAGCAGTATATGTGACCTATACAAAGAAAGGTACGAATAACGAAAACGCTGAGCAAGAAAAAATTGTCTCTTCTATCTTCGAAAACAGTAAACCATCAGAAATTTCACCTGCCGCCGCTGCGGAAACAATAGAAGCAACCCTTGGTGACGTAAAAATTTCGCTCGAAAAGGCAGACAGCATAGAAAAACTTGAAAAAGGATTAACAGAAAAAACAACCTTGGACGATAACCAAGGGATGCTTTATATGATTGGTGGCCCAGATATTTACGAATATTCAACGGCAGACATGAAATTTCCCGTGGACATAATTTGGATAGACGAAAACATGAAAGTTATCGGTACAAACGAGGATCTACAACCAAACGATCCAAAAATTTACTCTCCGTTATCACCTGCCAGTTACATGGTTGAAATAAAAGCAGGTTTCGTAAAAAGTAACCAGACAAAAAATGGAGATCTTCTGATACTACCGGAATAATCTGTAAAAAAACTAACCCTTGTACCCTTTAGCCTGAAGCTTGAAGAGCTCCGCATAGATTCCCTTGAGACGAATTAGCTTTGTGTGACTTCCCTCTTCTCTTAGTTTTCCTCCTTCTATAACGACTATTTTATTCGCCTGTCTAACGGTAGAAAATCTGTGTGATATAAGAATAACTGTTTTTTCATCTACCATTTTGCCAAGTTTCTCAAAAATTTTAGCTTCAGCTTCAGCGTCAATTGACGAGGTTGGCTCGTCTAAAATCAAAACAGTTGGGTCGCGATAAAATGTTCTGGCAAGAGCAAGTTTCTGCCACTGGCCGATAGAAGGTTCTACCCCCTCATTAAAAGCGCGCCCAAGCATTTGGTCATATCCTTTTTCCCAAGCACCAATGAACGCATCTGCCTCGCTAGACTTCGCCGCGTCTTTTACTTTTTCGATAGAAAGCTTGTGTCCGGTTCTACCAATAGCAATGGCTTCTTTAACGGTTAAATGATATTTTGCATAATCCTGGAATATCGCTCCTAAATGATGATACCAACTACTTAGATCAACCATTTTAAGGTCGTGACCGTCAACGAGAATACGACCCTTTGTCGGATCATAAAAACGACAAAGTAATTTAACAAAGGTAGTTTTTCCCGCACCATTTAGCCCTACAATAGCAACCTTTTCACCACTAACAATTTTAAGAGAAAAATCTTTTAGGACAAATTTGTTTGTGCCAGGATAAGCAAAACTTACATTTTCAAAAACGATATCGGGAGCCTTGTCCTTCGGAAGCATGATCCCCTTTTCCTGTTTTTTAATAACTGGTTTGATATCAAGGACAGTAAATAGATCGGTAACGAAAAGACTATCTTGATATTGTCTACCTATATTTCCAAAAAGGCTCGACATAGATCCTCGGAGTTCTCCTATGGATGCCAACAAAAAAGTCATAGTACCTATTTGAAGGTTGCCCCTTACCACTTCATACACGAACCAGGCTGCGGCAAAAGCCATAACTGCCTGAGAAAGTCCCCCGGCCAAAAGGATACTTTTAATGCGCTCTTTTTCGCTTACTTTCTCTTGCTCTCTAAAATCCCTAAAAAGATTTTTTATTGACGAAAAAAAGTACTCTGTGTTTTGGAAAAGACGAAGTTCTACAAGTGAAGGCAGCCAATCAAAATGGTTTCTCAGATCCCAAAATTTTCTACGGGTCTCGGCGTTACTTGTATGGATACTCCAAACTTGTCGTCCATAACGGGTTTCAACAAAAAGTTCGGGGATTGCCCCAACCAAAACAATCATAAAAACCCACCAGTTGGCAACGATTAACACGGCAGCGGCAATGGTCGTTTCTAAAAGGTTTTGAAGGATATAAAATTGACGATCAACAAAATTTTGTGTTCGCCAGACACCGTTTTCGGAAGCTTTGTTGAAAAGATCATTGTATTTTGGATCCTCGTGTACAGCGATGTCTATCTCCCCTTTTTTCTTTACAAGAGCTAGCTCAAATTTTTCTCCCAAGAAAAAATAAAACAATTTGGACAAATACCCCTGCATAGTATAGAGAAAGGCTGGAATAATCCCGGCCAAAATCAAACCGATTACTATCCAAATCAGTTTTGACGTTATTGTCGATCCAGAAGCAACACTGACCAATTCGTTCACCAAAAGACCTCGCACTCCTGACTGAAGAAAAGGCGCCGCAGAAACAATGGAAAAAACAACGATAAGAGCTATGCTCAGGCTCCTTTCTTCTGCCCAGATAATTTTAGCCAATCGCCAACTGTTGTTGACAAGCCCTTTTATGGCATTAGTAGACAGCATGTTTTCTTCTGTTTCTTGGGTCATTTTTGCTTCACTCATTTACCTGCTAATTGTATAATCAAAATATACTACTTAATTCTACCATGACACCGAAAAACAAAAACGCACAGGCCACGAATAAAGCTGCGCAAAAAGCGACGAGAGACAATTTACTTAGCAATTGTTTGATAATTTTTGTTTTGGTAATTTTGGGATTTGTCCTACTCGTATTTTTGGGGAAAAAAGAAACTAACCAAAAAGTTTATTGGATAACAACAAGCATTGATCCGATAAATAAAAAAATTGTCGACAACAGCCCAAATACAACAGCACAAGGATATAATGGATTGGCCGCAGTAGCTGAAACGGCTTATTCTTTGTACTCGGACTCCGGTTTAGAAACATTTACCGCCACAATTTTGAATGCAATGGTCCACCCACAATCAAAAACCGTAGCAGTAAACGCAGGGACCAGAAAAGAGCAAATCGCAAATGTTCTTGCTAATAAACTTGACTGGTCAGAAGATGAAAAGCAAGAGTTTATTGATTACACCCAACCCCAACTGGGGACTAATCTTGAGGGTTATCTGTACCCAGATATATATCTGTTTCCAGATAACGCCACTCCGATAGAAGTTACCCGAGAAATGGTAGATAACTTTTACGAAAATATTTTCTATCACTATGCCTCTTCTACATCAAAAATAATCAGCGTAAGCAACGCAGTAAAAATAGCTTCCTTAATTGAAAGGGAAGCTGCCGGAAAAAGAGACATGCGTCTTATCTCCGGAATTATTTGGAATAGGATATTTAAAGATATGAGTTTGGACATAGATGCCACTCTGCAGTACGCTAAAGGCTCTGAAACAGTCGGTTGGTGGCCAAGAGTGGTACCGGAAGATAAGTACCTAGAATCTCCCTACAATACCTACAAATATGAAGGACTACCTCCGACTCCAATATCGAATCCGAGCCTCGCTTCAATAGAAGCCGCCCTTAACCCTCAAAAGACGGAGTGTTTATTTTATCTACACGACAAATACGGCAGAATCCATTGCTCTGTCACGTACAAAGAGCACGTGAAAAATATAAAAAAGTATTACTAATTTTTCTTCTCTTTGGAATACCTGTTTTTGTCACGAGTCATTACTTTGTCGAAACTTTTTTGTATCGCTTTGTCTAGATCAATTCCGTTTGAGTTAGCAAAGCAGATCAGGGTATAAATTACATCGCCAATCTCTTCCTCCATATTTTGTTTTGCTTCGTCTTCTCTTTTTTTCTTGCTTCCGTAAATGTGATTCACAAGGCGAGCAAACTCTCCACACTCTTCAAAAAGACGAGCCAAAATAGAAAGAGGTGGCCAGTACTCCCAACCATTTTTCTTGAACCACTTATCTAGTTCTTTCTGATGACTTTTCATAAGTAAGACAATTTCACTTACTTAGTTCCTCTATCACAAGACTAGAAAATTTTATTTCGCGCAAAAAATCTTCAAGATTTAATTTTTCGTTCGGTGCATGAATATTGTCGTCGGGAGAACCAAAACCTACCATAAAAACATTGGGGGTTATCTTTTTGAAATCGCTGACGACAGCAATGCTGCCACCTTCTCGATACCAGACAGCTTCTTTGCCGAAAACATTTTTTAAGCCATTCTTTAATTTATCGGCAAAAGACGAATTTTTGTCGACCATCACCGGAAACGCTGCGTCAATCTTTTTAAGACTTATTTCACATCCTTCAGGGACCATATCTTTTAGTGCCTTATCTAGCTTCTGATAAATATCTTCTGGGTCTTGGCCAGGAACAAGCCTGAAACTTATTTTGGCAGAAGCTTTGGCCGGAATAATATACTG
>JBAZWX010000025.1:0-10023 GCA_041660145.1 Minisyncoccota bacterium
TGAAAGTCGAGTCGGCTCGCGTCGGCATTACAGAAAAGGAAAAACGCGATGTCTGATGTCGAAGGGCTGTCGAGCCTGTGGCTGAGAAGCCACTGGTAGATTTCAAGCTGGGCCTTGTAGCTGTCATAGCGTGGTTCACTGATGTCAATTTTCTTTGGGTGATATGTTGCCTTGTAGTCGACAATTGCGAGTTTGCCCGTATCGATGAATTGCCAGATGTCGTCGACTCCTCCAAAGACGAGCAGATTGGTGAGCCCATGAAGTACCTGGATACCATGGTGAAGTGAATCTTGCCACTCGCTCATGTCTGGATGATTGAAGGGGACAGCTGGCCTCATCACGCCATGTCTCACTGCTCTACTGATCGCAGGATGTTCAGTCGCCATTCGGCGGTGCATATTGAATTCTTTCTTCAAAAGCTCATCAACTGCGATGTTGAGAGAATACGGCCAGGGAGGTGGAGGCGAGATACCAAGAATACGGTCAAGCCAGAAACATCGAGGGCATCGAAGGAAAAGGTCGATCTTGCTGCGGCTCAGTTTGTAGGGCTTTGCATCTCCTGGAACATAAAGACCACGTGTCTTTTGGGGGTTGTATTTGCTGTCAGACACTGTCGTTTCCTCCTTCTTTCTTTTTCGGGAAGACAAACCAAAACAGTACGGCTAATCCGAGGGCAATAGCATAAAACGGACAGATAATTTTTAACGTCCATAGTTCTGGATTACTGGCGTTGAAAGCGTAGATGTTCCAGAAGATCGTGCTGGAGAGGTAACAGGACAGGGCAAGGATACTAACAACTCCTCGCCCATTTTTCCAAATCTCATATGGTTGTGTGAAGGAGAATGCTATGTTGCCTAGTGTAAACAGTACGAAAACCCAGTCTCGATATGGCAAAATTGCCGAGGCGAGAATAATCAGACCGAAAAATTTACACAGCCGCATCTCTGTCAAGCTGAATTTTTTGTGGCGGTATAAATCACGGCAAAGCAAGAAATTGAATGGGGTCAAAAAAACACCGTTGAAGATTAGGGCAGGGTCTAAGATGCTTAGACCGTAGAAAATTACAACTGCGTATAAGGCAGAGAAATAGGTTACCCAAATTACGGCCACAGATTCGCCAGATTTATTTTCAACGATCTCTTCCCTTTGTTTCCAGGCACCGTAAGCTTCGACAAAAGTGAAAATCACAGTTCCCCACAAACCAATTTTTGCCCAGTCTTGGACAGATAGAGTCATTCAGGGGGGCCTCTCTTTCTTTTTTTGGTAGATTAGGGTGGTTGGTTCCTTTGCAATACTACTAATTTATAGATGAAAGTCAAGAGCCACTTTTTGGTGGCTCTTGAGTAAAAGATATTTTTTGTTTCTAGACTTATTTATTTCCGTTTCGAGATCGGCGGAGGAAGGCAGGGACAGAAGACCATTCTTCTCCATTTTGTGAATCGTCGACGATTTCTTCTCTTTGAGCTGCTTTCATTGGTGCAGGTGATTCTGTGGTATTTGTTTTTTGCGATTTTGTATTGCTCCCAACGTATCCAAGCCCCGAAGATGATGGTTCGAGTATGTTTTTATCGAAACCAGAGGCGATAACGGTAACTTTTACCTCATCTTTTTTTAGTTTGTCATCTTTTATTGTTCCGAAAATAACTTTGGCGTCTGGATCTATCGATTGGGTAATGACCTTAGCGGCCTCCTGAATTTCGTGCATTGTCATGTCTTCTCCGCCAGCGATTGCGAAAAGAACATTGCGTGCGCCCTCAATAGAAAGATCCAAAAGAGGGGAGTTAATGGCGGCCTTAGCGGCCATCTCGGCACGATTTTCTCCTGACCCTGTTCCGATACCCATTAGTGCTGGGCCAGCATTTTGCATGACGGCTCTGATGTCGGCAAAGTCGACGTTGATCATACCTGGAGTGGTTATCAAATCAGAAATGCCCTCTACCGCCTGTTTTAAAATTTCGTCACAAATTGCGAAAGCGGCTGTGCAGGTTGTGTCTTTGTCTATTATTCCGAGAAGCCTATCGTTTGGAATTACAATTATTGCGTCAACTTCTTTTTGTAAGTTAGCCAAACCTTCGATTGCCAATTTCATTCTCTGGGTTCCTTCAAAGAAAAATGGTTTAGTGACAACAGCCACGGTAAGTACTCCATGATCTTTTGCCGTCTTGGCTACAATTGGGGCAGCTCCTGTTCCAGTTCCTCCTCCCATTCCGCATGCCAGGAAAACCATGTCTGCACCCTTGGTAATGCTTTGAATTTCTTCGATAGTTTCCTCAGCCGCCCTTTTCCCGAGCTCTGGGTTCATGCCAGTACCTAAACCTCGAGTTAGATTTTTGCCGATGTGAACTTTTTTGCTGGCTGCCGACTTGTGAAGGTCTTGAGCATCGGTGTTCATCACTATAAATTCGACACCTCCGACTTCGGAGTTAACCATGTGGTTAACAGCATTACCACCGGAGCCTCCAACACCGATTACTTTTATTCGAGCAAACGCTTCAATCTCTGGATTTATTTTTGGCATGTTTAAAAGATTTTTTATATGCCTTTATGTTACCAGAACGTCAAATTATGGCAAGAATTGCTTGAGCCACTTGATAACGTTTTTCTTTGTTTGTCTAGCTAACTCTGTCCCAAATGACAAGTTCGCATCTGGATCTATGCCCATAACACATAGGCCATACGCCACAGCCCAGCATGATTCGATGTCTTTTTTTACAAGTGCTGGTTGCGGGGTTCTGCCCGCGTTCATTATCACAGAAACATTTGCTATGCGGACTGGCAAGTTCAAAATTTCTTTTGCCATGGGGCCGATGATACTTGTGTTTGAACCTCCGCCTATCATTATTACCCCGGCTGGGAGGAGTTCGTTCTTTCCTATTTTTTTTAAATGGGCTCCGATCAGATCAAAAATATCTGACAATCTTGCTGCGATTATTTCATCGAGTTTTCTTTTACTGAAAGACCCGCTCATGTTGGTAACTTTTAGATCCTCAGCTTCTTCTATGGAAATTTTTAGACCAAGGGCGATGTCGTTGGTGATGTCTGTCGCTCCGATCGAAAAAACACGTAATGATATTGGAACTCCTTCTTCAAATACAGCGAGAGAAACAGTTTCCGCACCAATATCTACCAAAATACAGCCGGCGGTTTTTTGAATGTGGTTTAAAGTTACGAAACTACTAGCAATAGGGGAGGCGACTACTTCTTCTACTGAAACACCTGCGGCTTCTACCGCGGCCACCAAATCGTTTAAGTGTTGTTCGACGCAAGTAATGAAAAGTGTTTTTACTTCGAGCATCTCGCCCTTAATTCCGGATGGCCTACCCAAAATTTTTTTTCCGTCGATCTTAAACTCGACAGGTATAGATTGAAGAATATGTTTGTTGACTGTTTTTTTAAGATTTGTTTCGCAGGCTTCAACGGCTCTTTTTACGTCGAAGTCGCTAACCTCTAGATCTGCGCGTGAAATGGCTACTGAACCATGGCTGGTGGCAGAATCGAGCCCGACGCCTCCTATAGCAAGGATGGCGTAATTTATTTTTGTTTCTGATTTTTTCTCTGCCTCGATAATTGCCTCCCTAATTGTGTTTAGAGTTTCATCAAAGTTTACGACATATCCGTGCCTGAGACCGCGTGACTTTTTGCTTACCATAGCAAGCACGTGCGGGGCATCTTCGCCTCGAACTTGCTCGCAAACAACAACTCTTACGGACGATGTTCCTACGTCTATTCCTGTGATTATTTTTTTTGCCACGCTTTACTTAGAGAAGAGGTTGTTACTAGATAAAAACTTGCGGATAAATTTATCCTCCTCCTTCTCCATTTTACTCCCGTGGGCGTACCCTTTCAAATGGAGTAAACCGTGGATAAATAAATAGGATAGATATTCCTTGGCTTTTACTTTTTTTGTCACAATCTCACGTTCTATCTGCTCCTTGTTTAAAATGATCTCGCCCTCGTTTTTTGAAAGGGGGAAGCTTAATATATTTGTCGGTTTGTTTTTTCCTCGGTATGTGTTGTTTATCTTTTGGGAGTCTTCTGGACGAACAAAGACCACACTTAACGTGTAGTCTTTGCCAAGGATAGCATCCTTTAATTTTTTGTAGGGAACGCGAGCTAGTTGACCCAAGGCGGCCTTACCACCCTTAATTTTATCTGTGGTGACGGACAACATCTGATATTTTGCCCAATTTTTTGAGTTTTTCGATATTGCGCCTTTTGTCTAGTCTAGCCAAGGCCATTTTTTTCTTGGTGTATTCGGACCTAGATCGTTGGGTGTATCTTTTTCCTTTTGCAGTTTTAACTGATCCAGATTCCTGAACCCTTTTTGTGAACCTTCTAATGAGACTAGATGGTGTCTCGCTCTTGTTTCTTGTTACTTCTACAGTTGTTGCCATAGTGAGATAAACTTAACACATTAGGATGGTCAATGCAACCCTCCCAGGTAGTAATTACTTTTTACTTTATCTTTTTAACGTAGTCAGGAAGTTTGTCGAACTTGATGGTGTCTTGTGATCGGGTTTCCATGTTTCTAACTATAACTGTGCCGTCAAGAACTTCTCTTTGTCCAAGAATGATGACGTAGGGTATTTGTAGTTTTTCCGCGATGGCTAGCTGAGTAGAAAGTTTGTCTCTTCCAAGTGCATGCACTACAGGAATTTTGTTTTTGCGAAGGATTTCTATTATCGACATACTTTGAAGTTTTGCTTCAAAACCAAGTTGAACAAAATAGACTTTCGGTTTTTTCAAAACTCTCGGGGCCAGGCGAGTTGCTTCCTCGGCCATGACTACACGGTCGACTCCAATCGCGACACCTACGCTTGGTACATCTTTTTTACCACCTATAGACCTGGCCAGATAATCATAGCGGCCACCACCGGCTAATGCGAGGATAGGTGCTTCGGTTACTTTCTCTTCTTCCTCGGCTGGCACTTCTACTACGGGCGTTGCTGGCACACCGGTTTCGGGTGTTTCGCTTTGAACCTCAGGTTTTTTCTCTTCCACCACTACTATTTTTTTCTTGGTAGTTATTTCAAATACAGTTCTGTCGTAGTAATCCAAGCCTCGAACCAGATTGTTATCTATCATGTATTCAATCTTGAGTGTTTCCAGATATTCAAGAACTTCTTTGAAATGAGCCTTGCATGGCGGGCACAAAAAACTTATAGCCTGAGGAGCATTTTCTTTTATCGGTTGGCATTTCTCTTCTTTACAATCGAGAAGACGAAGGGGATTTGTCTTTAATCTTTCCTTGCAGTCTTTGCATAGGTCAGCGACCCTTTTTTTGTAGTAGTTAACAAGATCTTTTTTGTAGTTATTGCGACAATCTTTGTCACCTATGCTATTTATGTGCACGACCAAATCTTTAAGACCAGCTTCCTCAAGCATGGTTATGGTCATTTTGATTATCATGGCATCGGCTATGCTTTTTGGAGTGCCAAGTATCTCAAGTCCGAACTGTCTTAGCTCGCGCAATCTTCCTTTTTGAGGTTTGTCGTGTCTAAATAGCGGCCCAAAGTAGTAGAGCATTACTGGCTGCGGCCAACTTTGCATACCATGTTCGATATAGGCGCGCATCACGCCAGGTGTGTATTCTGGCCTGAGTGAAAACTGAGAGTCACCTCTAGCCTTTATGTTGTACATTTCCTTTGTGACGATGTCTGTGCCTTCACCAGTGCCTCTTAAGTAGAGACTTGTTTCTTCTATGACAGGAGTTTCAATAGGCTTGAATCCGTAGTAAGTAGCGATCTCAGCGCACTTTTCGAAGAAGCCTTGATAAGCATAAAGGTCATCGCCGATTATATCGCGCATGCCTCGTGGAGCTTTTGGTACCTCCTTACTTTTGTCTGACTGACTTTTTGGTGTTTTTCCCATAATTTTATTTATTGATTTCTGATGATGAAATAATGTTTCCTACATATTTTCCTGGCTGGAAGCCAGCATGCGTTATAGGAAGAAGCCTGAAGAGAACTCTACCGGTGATTAACTGCTTTTTAAGAGACCCCCATTCTCTCGAGTCAGAACTGGCGCCGCGGTTATCTCCCATTACAAAATATTCGTCGGGGCCCAGTGTCACTTCCATGTTGCGACCGAAGAGGTCTGGATTTTTAACATAAGGTTCGTTCATCACAACGTCGCCATCTTTTGATTTAACAGAAATGTTGTTCGGACTTATGTTTAAAGTTTCACCTGGCATACCGACAATTCTTTTTATGAAAAATTTTGACGTGTCTTTTGGATATCTAAAAACAATAATCTCGCCTCGCTGGGGATTTTCAAAGTAATAGGAAAGTTCGTCGATGACCAAATAATCACCATTTGTAAATGTTGGGTCCATAGAACCTCCACTCACCATAAAAGGTTGTGCAATGAAAATTCTTATTGGGGCAACGATCAAAACAGATATTATGGTAAACCTGACTATTTCGCTTATAAAATCGCGAAATGTTATCTTTTTGTCTTCTTTTGGGGTCCCGTTTATTGAGTTTTCCCCTTGTTTTGAGCCATTTTCTTGATTCATGGTTCCTCTATTCTATCACAAAAAACGAGGCATTGCAACCCCACAGAATTTCTCTGTTTTTGTTGATATCTTGGCAGTTTTACCCATTTTTGATTAAAGTGCTAAAATTATTTTTATGTCATACATAATCGCTGGCCTGGGGAATCCAGGTGAAGAATACGAAGGTACAAGACACAATACTGGTCGCATTGTGCTTGGTGTTGTTAGGTCTAAGCTGCCTGTTAAGAAAAATTTTACGGACTGGAGAGAGGATAAAAAATTAAAGGCACTTGTTTGTGAAGGCGAGGTTGGTAAACAGAAGGTTACATTAATTGAGCCGAACAACTTCATGAACAATTCCGGTGGAAGTTTGAAACCGATAATAACAAATAAAAAGAAAGCGGCAGAACTAGTTGTCATCTACGATGACCTCGACTTGCCGTTGGGAGTTATGAAAATTTCTTTCAACCGTGGGTCAGGTGGGCACAAGGGGCTCGAGTCGATTATGAAAGCGGTAAAGACTCCAGAGTTTACCAGGATAAGAATTGGTATCTGTCAGTCTACCCCAAGTGGTAAGCTAAAAAAACCAAAAGGAGATAAAGATGTTGTTGATTTTATAATCAAACCGTTTAAACCAGCCGAGCTCGATGTAATAAAGAAAGTGGGTAAAAGGGTGGCAGAGGCGATCGAAGTTATTTTGAGTGACGGTCTTCAGAAGGCGATGAGCACGTGTAACGGGTAGGCCGAGACAGCATTCACTTTATGAGCACGCGTACGCCGTGAGGGGCGTCGCTCAAGTCTCGGCGCCTTCGCGCCTGCGAAGTCTCATAAAGTGGATGCTGTCTCTCCGGGAGAAAGAGGGGAGACAAAAATATAATAAAAAGGAAAAGGCCGGTCACCTATGCGCCTTTCGACTTGGTGACCGGTTTGTTTGGAAGCCGAGTTTCCTAGGACTGGCTTTTCCAAACTGGGAGCGTCAGGAAGGTCCGATCTCCCCACCTAAGCGATGCCCTTGTGCCGGAGCACAACCTTCGGGTTGGCAACTGCCGCGCTTAAGCCTTTTTCTAGGGTAGCATAAATCGGTTTTTTTGTCAAGTTTTTTGATACTATACTATCTTAAAGTTGTAAACTGTCGTTATTCTGTGGCGTTTTTACACCTCTTCTTCAAATCCAAAACGGCCCAGATCGGGCCGTTTTGAGGGGAATGTTTTTAACACAAGCGGGTTTACTTTTTCTCTTCTCTCTTGAATGTCAATGTCATTCTTTGCGTGCTTGGTTCGAAGATATTAATCTTGAAAGCATATGTTTTTCCAAGCTCAAGAGCCTTGCGTAGTTCGTCTTCTGTCCCAAAATCTGAAACATGAACAAGTCCAGCGACTCCATCTTCGATGCTTACCAGTGCGCCGTGTTTGTTGTGTTTGATAACAACACCTCTAACTTCTTGGCCCTTCTTGTATCTATCAGCGGCTGTGGTCCATGGGTTTTCCTTGAGAGCCTTAATAGAAAGTGAAATCTTGCCATCCTTAACCTCAATAACTTTGACTTTTACTTTTTCTCCAACTTTGAAAAGTTTTCTAGGATCTTCCACCAAAGACCAGTCAATCTCGGAAATGTGGACCAATCCTTCCAATCCTTCTTCTATTTTTACGAAGACTCCAAAGTCGACAGCGCCTGTAACTTCTCCGTCTAGTGTGTCACCAACGTTGTATTTCTCAACAAGTCCGGCCTTCTCTTTCTGAGTGCTAGATTTCTCAGAGAAGATAAGTTTTCCTTCCTTCGGGCTGGCGGCAATTATAGATACAGAGATTTTTTCTCCGATCAATTTTTTGAGCTCAATTAATATTTTGTCTTTGTCTCCATCGCTTATACGTGGGTAGTGTTCTGACTTAAGCTGAGATGCTGGCAAAAATCCAATAAGACCTTTCCATTCGATAAGAAGACCTCCTTTGTTTGCGTCTTTAACGGGAAGATCAAATACAGCTTTGCTCTTGATCGCGGCATCTGCCTCACCCCAAATAAGGGCCTGACGTGCCTCGCGAAGTGAAAGTCCAATGTATCCTTCTTCTGTTTCTTGCTCAACAACTTTGGCGGTAATTGTGTCACCAACGTTTGTCTTTTTTATTATATCTTTGGCGTTTAGATATTCGCGACCGTATATGATACCTGTGCCAAAAGGTTTCATGTCAACGTAAAGAGCCATCTTGTCTTCACCGATGACAACACCCTCTACCAAGTCGCCTTCAGCTGGTCTGACAGGGGAGTGTTTGTACACTTTTTCCATGTCGGTTTGCGGTGCGCCTTGAAGATCTTTTTCGTCCGTAATCATTGTTAAATAAATTCTTGCAAAAATTTAGCTCCACTTTCATCGCTTTGCGACGAAAACAGAGGGTTAACTAATAAATGATTTTTGCTCTATAAATATAGCCTTTTTAGGGGGGCAGTGACAATATTGACTTTTTACCTTTTTGGTGCTATAATTAAAGAGAACGTATCTCTGCGCGTCGGCAAACGTCTGGCGGCTGAGATTGACAAAAAAAGAGGAAAGGAAGGAGAAAATAGACAATGAACGAGTTCACCAAGCGGATTCTGAAGAGCGTTGGCTTTTTCTTTGGTGCTATTGTCGTTTGTGCTTTGATTTTCACCTATGTGGCTAACAAGGTAGATACGGCTTTCGGTCCGATAGACCAGAAGCAGGTGTCTGCTGTGATGGCTGCGAGTGAGGAGGTCAACAAGTAGTTTCAACTTCTCGGGAAAACCGTACCGGTAACGAGACGACGGAAACGGAAACAAGACAAGGAGAAAGACGATGAAACTCGACTTTTGGCGAGCGAAGGAAACCTGGGCCCGACTGAGTTTGGACCCTGACAAGACCCCGCTCTCCGAGATGGGAAGTCTGAGGAGCTGGGAAAACGGTGTCCGCGCGAACGATATCGATCTTCGCAAGATCGCCTATCGTCTTGGCTGGACCATCGTGATCACGGCGTTTCTCGTGGCTCTTGCCATGTTCATCAACACTCTGATCAGCAAGCCCGCGGAGGTTGTCTCGACGCCCAGCGATCCGATCAAGATCACTGGCATCCCGACGGCCGTCCACGAGTACGCGCTGCCCAATCCGGATTCTTCCGCCTGGCCCTTGAAGAGGGTTGTGGTGGGATACCGGATCTATGTCGAAGGTTTTGCCATCGTGACTGGCCGGCCGGCGATCGACGGAGTTCACGGACTCCTGATCGCTAACCAGAAGGTTGGCAGACTTCACGATCAATCGATCGACATGGAGACCGTTGCGAACGCAGCCAGGGTTGCGATGGGACACAAATTGCCCATGACCTTCTGCTGCGACCTCATCGCCGACGAGAAGCTCGAGGGTCAACCTCTTGCTATTCTCTACGCCGCTGATACGGAATGGGACGGCCACCTGAAGGTCTCAGGGAGAAGCTGGCCCGAGCCGGACAAGCCGGTCGGGAAGTGACGAACCAACTACTTTACGGAAACGGGAAAACGAGGAGGAAAACGATGGAGACGAGTGT
>JBAZWX010000026.1:0-9191 GCA_041660145.1 Minisyncoccota bacterium
GTAACGATAGCGTTTCAGAATTTTTTGGGGACGTTAGCTCTTTCCAGTCCATCCAAAGCTCTTTAAGTGATGCGTTTATACAGATGAGAGAGACAAAAACTCAAGAGGAGACGAGTAAAAAAACTTTGCAGACAAAACAAGAAAAGGAGAGGTCGTTGAAATCACTTCAAGAGATCGAAAAACGCAAATTGGAGGCTACGGAAAATGAAAAGAATAGGATTTTACAGGTAACAAAAGGAGAGGCCGCTAAATACAAGCAGGTTGTGGCCGATAAACAGAAGATTGTGAATGAAATAAAGAACAGAATTTTGAAAATAGTTGGTGGTGGAGAGTTAAGGTTCGAAGATGCCTTAAAACTGGTTAGAGTTCCAGAAAGATATTTGGGTGTTCGCGCCGCTCTTGTTCTTGCTATATTAACACAAGAATCAGGGATGGATGGTGTAATCGGAAAAAATTTGGGTAAGTGTTTTTATAACACATACTCCAATAATAAAAGTGGGACTGTCATGAGTGATGATCAAAAACCATCGTTTTTATATATTGTCGGGCAGCTTGGTCTAGACCCGAACAACACTCCAGTGTCTTGCCCGATAAAATCGGCTGGCCCATATGGAGGGGCACTTGGTCCGTCTCAATTTATGCCTAAAACTTGGTGGGACGTAAACAGACAAACTGGTTTTAGAAGGAGGATCGAGTCGATAACTGGTTCTAATTTTGCCTCACCATTTAATAATCTGGATGCTTTCACTGGTACTGCTCTTTATTTGTACGACGCTCTTAGCAGCTGCGAATATTCTTATAAGACGACTTACTCGCAAGAAAGTTGTGCTGCAGCCAGATATTATGCCGGAGGTAATTGGAGAAAGTTTATGAATAGTTATGGGGCCAGTGTTGCTAAAAGAGCGGCCGCCTACCAAAAAGACATAGACGTTTTGGATTTGCAATAACGATTTAGTTACCAACACCCCTTTTGTCTCTACTTGGAAGCTGAGCTTCCAAGTAGAAAGTGGAGAGAGTTGACTTTTGAGGTCAAAACCGTAGACTCAGTGGTAGAGGGTTGTTGTTTTGAGCCCCTTGAAAAGGGACAGAGGAGGAAAATACAATGGCCTCTAAGAATAGTAAGTCGGAAACAGTTAGTCCAAAAAGAGGCATCGAACAAATGCTGGCTGACATGGTGAAGGAACTTGACCACGCTTGCACTCCGGTTGGCCAGGAACTTGTTGATTGGTTCTATACTCCCGAAGGGCAAGAATCGTTTGGCCGAGGTTGTGTAGTTTCTTTTGTTAATGCTTTTAGAGATAGAAACAGTGTGGCTTTGGGTGTCTTGCCGTTAACAGGCGAAGCAGGGGTTTCAAACAATGGCACAAAAATAAAGGTGGACCCTCCTGGTTTTCAGGACGACGAATCTGCAAGTGGGATCATTCTCCCGGGCGGCGGAGCTTTCAGAAGAATAAAGTTAAGTGGTAAAACTATCTTTATCGTACTTAGACCTGAGACTAGGCTTGTTGGAGTCGCGTTTAGTAGCCTTGGTTTTGAGGCCTTGCGTGATATTGTCACCCTCACTGGCGAGTTTAAGTCGTTCATAAATTGTGGTTGTGTTGCCAGTGCTTCCCAAGATTGTAGGGTGGCCTGCTACGAGTTTTTGACAGCAGCGTCGGTGTTGACACCAGCCAATACTAATCCACTGAGTTTTGCTTATAATGGTCTTGGTCTGGATACTTATACTGTCTACAGATTCTTGAGCGAGTGGATTGGCGTTATTAGTTTTGCCGCAGAACAATTTCCCGATGGGAGAATTTTCATTCACTCCGACACGGGCAAGACTGTTGAGTGTGTGCGTGGTCAATTTCCTGGCAACTGGATTCTTGACTGTCATTTCGCACCGAAGTTTGAAAAAGGTGATGTCCTTTTTGCCAGAGCCTAATAAGTTTTGGACATTGCGCGCCCCTAGCCAAAGGGGCGTTTTATCTTGCCAAAGTATGTGTTATTTGATATATTGGTCCGCATGAAAAAGGACATACACCCAAAATATTATTCAAATGCCAAGGTCGTTTGCTCTTGCGGCAATAAGTTTACAGTTGGCTCAACAAAGGAAGAGATTAAGGTAGAAATTTGTAGCGCTTGCCACCCCTTCTTTAGCGGTGCGCAAAAAATCATGGATACGGCTGGTAGAGTTGAGAAGTTCAAGGCACGAACCACAAAATCAACCGCTCTCAAGGCCACAGCCAAGGAGAAAAAGTCTGCAAAGTCCGCTAAGACTGTCGCAAAAAAATAGATCTCTTTTTTCATGGAGCTGGACGCTTACAGGGAGAATCCCAAGACAATTTATCTTTTCAAAGAGTACGATCGTTTAACTAAAGACATAAACGAGGCTTTGGAGTTGGGAAAAAGCGATCCATCTCTTTCTGATTTAACGAATGAAGAGGTGAAGAGTCTTGAAACAAGCCGAGATGTCGTTTTGAAGAGTATCAAAGACATAATTGATGTTGAGCGTGCAGAGGTTGCCGAACCAAACGAAATAATTTTAGAAGTTCGAGCGGGAGCGGGGGGTGAGGAAGCCTCTCTTTTTGCTCGCGATCTGGCTCAAATGTACGAAAGGTATGCCGAGAAAAAAGGTTGGTCGTTTATCCCAGTGGACGAGTCAGAAGCTGAACTTGGCGGTTACAAAGAAGCATCTTTCGAAATAAGAGGGAAAGGCGTTTACAAACTTTTAAAAAACGAGATGGGGGTGCATCGTATTCAGCGTGTTCCGGCCACAGAAAAACAGGGGAGAGTTCACACTTCGACCGCATCTGTTGCGATTTTGCCCGTTAGAAAAAATGTGAATGTTGACATCAATCCAGCTGACATAGAAGTTGAATTTTCTCGTGCTGGAGGAAAGGGTGGCCAAAATGTAAACAAAGTTGAAACAGCCGTTAGGCTTACTCACAAGCCGACTGGTTTTACGGTTAGAAGTACCAACGAAAGAAGTCAGCAGGCAAACCGTAACAAAGCTATGAGTATTCTCTCTGCCAAACTTGCCGAAATGTGGGAAAGTGAGGCCGCTGCTAAATTAACCAAGGAAAGGCGTGACCAAATTGGCACGGCAGATAGATCAGAGAAGATACGCACGTACAATGTCTTACAAGACAGAATCACAGATCATCGTATAAAACAATCGTGGCATAACATCGAAAAAATTTTTGCAGGCGACCTTGATCCCATAATTGAAGATGTTTTGTCTGGTAAAATGGGTGATGCAAACGACTCGTCTGACGAATAATATATTTTAAAAAGATCGACTCAATTTTCGATGTGGATAAGGCAGGCCACAACTGCTTTCTTGGTGCTATAATTTGCTCATGTTTAAAGAACGGCTTTTGGCCCTATCGTTTATAGTTGCTGCTGTTGCTTTGGCAGCTTGGACAAGCGCTGACACCTGGCGTCCTCTTTCTGGTTTTGCCTGGAGTGGTAACATCGGTTGGATAAGTTTCAGTTATAAAAATTGTGACAAAAATGGTGATAACGTTTTAGACAGATTAAGTCTCTCGTGCCGCGAAGGCAGAATAAACTCTGACGATTATGGAGTGAAGTCTAACTATTCCGTAAAAATAAATATTGGAAATGGTAATTTGGCAGGTTATGCATGGAGCAGCAATATTGGCTGGATATATTTTGGTCCCCAACAGGACGGAAACAACCTAAGAGAGGCAGCTCCAGCAGTTCCGTCTGTCAGTCCGACAAAATATTGGGCCAAAGTTGATTTTTCTGATTCCTCTACAGATGGTTATCGGCTTACGGGCTGGGCTAGAGCATGTTCTGTTTACGCTAACGGATGCAGTGGTGAATTAAAAGACGACCTATCACTGGGTGGTTGGGATGGCTGGATAAGCATGTCTGCCGCGTCAACTGAACCAGCGGAACGTCAATATGCAGTTAAACTAAAAGATTTCCAGACGAGCACGTCACCAAAGTTTTTAGGTTATGCTTGGGGTGGAGGTGTAACCAATGTGACCAGATATGGTACAAATTATAATAAGTCACCACAATTTCCTGGTTGGATAAGTTTTAGTGGAACCGGCTATGCGGTTGTCATAGGTGATCCGGATCCAGGAAGCCTAGTGGTTATGGGTTGTGATGTGACCCCGGCCGGAACTTTGGCCTATGCTGGCCAGCCCGTGCAAATCAAGGCTGATGTTGAGGGGGGAACCTCTTCAGGGAACTACACTTTTGCTTGGGCAGCAACGAGTCCAGACTTAATAGTAAGTGGCGGAGATTCTGGTACGGCGACTGTTAAATTTGCTAATCAAGGTCAAGGGAGGGTGGCTGTCGACATAAGAGCCGGAACAAATAGAGTTACGCGTGAGTGTCTTGTTGGAGTCCACGGTACAGACCCTGACTTCTTCCTCGATACTTCAGAATCTGTCGTACAGGCGGCGTTTTTGGCTGGCAACAACACAGACGTAACCCCGACCATAAATATATCTGTTTCCCAGGGAAATAGCGCCAACACGTTTACCAATCCAATAAGTTTGTCTGCGCGAGTGACGGACCTCGATGGTAATAGCGTTTCTGGTTTGTCTGCGTCGGTGTTTACATTTTCTGACCACACCCTGACGTACACTGGCGGCAACTACAATACAGCAACATTAAACGTAAACCTTGTTAGAGACCCATCGGCAGATATAGTAAGCGGGGTTTATATGATAGAAATTATAGGAACGAGCACTGACGATACAGGGGCATCTTTGGTCCGCAGGCTTCAAATACGATTGAACTTGGACGCTCCTGACACTGGCTACATAGAAACATAATCGGCTTTTACTCAAGGCTCTTATCTTTTAGCGAGGTGGCACTAACGCGGGCTTATTGGTTACCTTACAGGCTTGCGCAAAAAGGTCATTTCTGTTAAACTCTTTTGGTATGAAAAATGACTTAAAGGAGGGTTCGGCCAACGAAGTTGATGCCGGCTCAGTCGATATAAAATCTGGCCCAATGGGGACGTTGTTTTCCGTTGGTGCACATTTGGGTTATTCAAAATCAAAGAGACACCCGTCTGCCAAAAATTATGTTTTTGGATCAAAGAATAGAGTAGACATAATTGATCTGGAAAAGACTTTGGTCCTTTTAAACAAAGCCTTAGATTTTGTGTACTCATTGGCTAAAGATGGTAAACAAATTCTTTTTGTTGGCAATAAGTATGAATCACGAAAAGTAATGGCAGCTGCCGCGGAAAGAATCGCGATGCCGTATTTTGCCGAAAGATGGATAGGAGGAGCTCTTACCAACTTTAGTGAGATAAAAAAGAGAATAGCGAAGTTCGAAGACCTGTTGATGAAAAAAGAAAAGGGGGGTTTGGACGTTTACACAAAGAAGGAGCGTGGACGAATCGACAAAGAGATAGCCGATTTAAACAGACGTTTTGGTGGCATTGTCTGCATGAGGAAGCTTCCTGGCGCTTTGTTTGTTATAGACTCTAAAGATGAACAAATAGCTATCGACGAGGCGAAAGTAGTAGGAATTCCCGTAATCGCCATATGTTCTACTGACTGCAATATAAAGCATGTCGACTATCCAATAGTTGCGAATGATTCGTCTATCGAAAGTATTAGATTTTTTGTAGACAAAATAGTATCTGCTTACCAAGATGCTCTTCGCGGAAAGGTTGGCAGGATCTAGTCTCCTTTTATTTTTTATCTTCTCAAAAATTTATGATTACCACTGAACAAATTAAACAGTTGAGGGATGACACTGGCGTATCAGTTATGCAATGCAAGAAAGCCTTAGAGGAGGCTGGCGGTGACATGGTTAAGGCTTTGGCTGTTTTGAAAAAGAAAAGTTCTGATATTGCTACAAAAAAATCTGACCGAGCTCTTAAGGCTGGTGTCGTCGCAGCATATATACACTCGAATGGCACACTCGGGGCCATGGTTGAACTAAACTGTGAGACAGACTTTGTCGCAAAGAACGAGGAGTTCAAAGCTTTGGCCTACGACATAGCAATGCACGTTGCTGCTGCCAACCCAGAGTTTGTTAAGGCCGATGATGTTCCGGAAGAGGCCAAAAGCAAAATGATAGAGTTATTCAAAGAAGAGGTTGAAAAGTCTGGTAAACCAAAAGAGATACAGGCAAAAATGTTAGACGGAAAAGTTTCCACTTATCTTAAAGAGAGAACCCTTGTCGATCAGCCATTTATAAAAAACCCAGACGAAACAATAGGCGATCTTGTTAAAAAGGCCGTTCAAAAGTTTGGAGAAAATACAAGTATTGGTAAGATCGCGAGATTTTCTGTTTTAGAAAAATAAAACATGGAATCACTACTGATAATAACCACGATTTCAGCCGTAGGGGCCGCTTCCGTAATATTAAGGAAGGTTTACAAACTCAGACCTCAAACAAATAGCGGGGGAATTTTTGATGTTGGCGACGCTTTCTGGGCCAATTGTTCTGCGACATTGGAAGACAGACTAAAAAAGATATCACGTGAGACCAGTAGGTTTTTCAACAAGGAAGTCCGGCCCAAAATAGTAAAATTTCTTTTTATTACAGCAGAGAAAATACATGCGTTGGCCTCAGTGGCGATCGACAAGTTTGTCTATTTGTCTTTGGTGGCGCAGGGGAAGAGGTCTTCTAGGAACAAGGGCGCGACCTCTCTTTTTATAAGAGACTTGCCGCTGACAAGCGCTAGGTCTAGGGTCTCTTTAAAAAAGAGATAGAATCGTTTAAAATTTATAATACTGCCGCTTTAGCTCAGTTGGTAGAGCAACTGTTTTGTAAACAGTAGGTCCCCAGTCCGAGTCTGGGAAGCGGCTCCAAAATAGAATTGCGTTTACCCGATATTATCGGTAGGTTTACAGCCTGTCCGTCCCCTGGGCGGATCCGAGTCTGGGAAGCCTGCCCGTACCGAAGTACGTTCGGGCGGGTTTACCCGGCTTTTTGACGGGCGGCTCCAAAATGAATGACCCCGTGAGGGGTCTTTCAGTTGTTAAGATAAAAATAGTGCCTTGAGTATACAAAGGTGTAATAGATCGCCAATAAGGCATAAAACATTGTGAGAAAAATATAAACGCGGCGGAAAGTTTTGTTGTAAGCGTGATCCGTATCCAGTTTCTCCACTAAGCGGAAGAGGGAAAGCATGGCAATAATTAACAGAGTTTTAACCAAAGCGAATCCGGAAACTCCGTAGTTTTCGTAACAAAAACGAAGCCAGGGGTTTATCTCGATCAAAAAACCAGATTGGAATCCAATAGCCGAAAGAATTCCGTCAATCGCAGACAGGACAAAAATGCTTGTTTTGCCGTATCTCATGGCGAGTATCTCCTTTCAATGTGCCTAATTAAATTGTGTCACAGGGGCCAAAAGGCGCAACCTTGACACTAACACGATTTATTGGTAGTTTTATGGTTGGAGATCTGTTTTTTGGGTGTTTGACAAGTTCCTAGAGAGAGAAAGGAGAAAAAAGAGTATGGCCACTATGATGTCTGCTCTCGAAAAGCGTCGCTCAACCCATGATATTCTGGAAGAATATTTGATGACTGGGAATGATGGACACATGCGTGTGGATGCGCTCAACTATGGTAGATGTCTTAGATTTGTCATGCTAAACGAGGACAAGATTGCTGCATCTCGCGGCTCTTCGCATAATCATCAGGCTTGGCTGGGAGGCTGGTCGGATCATACCGATGAGGTCTTGAACATCGCAGTGCTCATGTATAGTGCTCTTGCGGCAACCGGTCGTCTTCTCGGGTTTCGTCTAGCTGACGCTATTCTTGTTCTGTTTTGGCATGACGCCGAAAAGCTTTTCAAGTATAAGATCGGTCCAGACGGTGAAGTTTATGTCGTCCCCGAACTTGCCGAAAAGGCGGCACAGCATGAATTCCGAATGAGACTTCTTCGGGAATACCAGGTCGAGTTTACAGAGGAACAACTTGTCGCATTTGCTCTTGTTGAGGGCGAAAATGGTGGTACCTATTCCAGACTGAAGCGCGGAATGAATCCTCTTGCAGCTTTTTGTCACATTTGTGATGTTGCAAGTTCAAGAATCTGGTTTGATTATCCTGATGTTTCTGGTGATCCTTGGCCCGGACCAGACAGATTCAAGGACGAGAAAAAGTAGGTTTCTTCTTCGTTGTTTTTTACGTGACTTTGCTCCGCTCCTGGCGGGGCTTTTGCTTTTTTTGTATACTTTAACTCATGGAAAATAACAGTAAAGAAAAGGGCCATTTGCACCCATCAACTATAGTTTCAAGGGATCTTTTAAAGATCTTTATGGACTTAGGTTTTGAAGTTATCGATGGTCCGGAAGTTGAAAGCGAACACTATAATTTCGATATGCTTAATTTTCCTAAAGATCACCCTGCCCGTGACATGCAGGACACCTTTTGGATAAAGAATTCTCCCCATACCGTTTTGCGTACCCATACATCGAATACGCAGGTTAGATACATGGAAAAACACAAACCGCCTCTTCGGGTCGTTTCTTTCGGTCGAGTTTTTAGAGCCGAAGCGACAGACGCAACTCATGAGGCGCAGTTTTATCAGGTTGAGGGATTAGTTGTCGACGAAACAACATCTGTCGCCCACATGAAAGGCGCCCTTCTGGAGGTCTGCCAAAAAATCTTCGGAGAAAAAACAAAAATAAGATTGCGCCCAAGTTTTTTCCCGTTTGTCGAACCAGGCTTTGAGGTGGATGTAACTTGCTTCAAGTGTAGTGGTAAGGGCGGAATGTGCTCACTTTGCAAAGGAACAAGTTGGGTCGAGGTAGTTGGAGCGGGGATGGTGCAGCCTGCAGTTTTAAAAAATGGAGGAGTAGATCCTGACAAGTATCAGGGATATGCTTTTGGCTTCGGTTTTGACCGTTTGGTTATGCTTAAGTACGGCATAGACGATATTCGCCATCTTTACTCGGGTGATTTGCGTCTCATAAATCAATTTTAAATAAACTGTCATGAAAGTTTCATACAATTGGTTACAAGATCTATTCGAAAAAAAATTGCCGCCGGTAAATGTGGTGGCAGAAGAGATAATAATGCACTCTTTTGAAGTGGAATCTATCGACGAGGTTGAAGTATTTGGAGAAAAAGACTGGGTCCTTGATGTTAAGGTTTTACCTAACCGCGGACATGATTGTAACTGCCATGTGGGCATAGCAAAAGAGATAGCTATTTTATTTGATCTACCGCTAAAAGTGGCCGACCGTGATCGTGATGTTG
>JBAZWX010000026.1:9201-9725 GCA_041660145.1 Minisyncoccota bacterium
ATCGTTAAAGTCGAAGACCCCAAAAGATGTCCTAGATATATCGGTAGAATTGTTAAAAACATAAAAGTCGGAGAGTCTCCAGAGTGGCTCAAAAAAAGGCTTGCTTCTCTCGGGCAAAAATCTATAAACAACGTAGTTGATGCTGCAAACTACGCCATGCTTTTAATGGGTCAACCTGTCCACGTTTTTGACCTGAATACTCTTGCGTATTCTGGAAAAGTTCCCACAGTGACAGTACGACTTGCCAGAGAAGGTGAGACAATGACAACTCTTGATGGTAAAGACTTAGTTTTTGACCCAAGCATGTTGGTGATGACTGACGACACAGATGTCCTGGACATTGCCGGTATTAAGGGTGGTAATAAAGCCGGAATAACTAGTGAGACTAAAAATTTAGTTTTGGAGACTGCCAACTTTGATGGGGGTCCTATACGAAAGACCTCTACAAAATTAGGGATAAAAACAGATGCTTCCTTTAGATTTGAACATGAACTTTCCCCAGTCCTTGCAGAGAGGGGGATGGA
>JBAZWX010000027.1:0-9357 GCA_041660145.1 Minisyncoccota bacterium
ATCGGCCATCCAGACACAATTGGATGCAAAGCAAAGCACACTAACAAACTCTGCTGGTTTACTTGCTGCCCTTAGTGATGAAACTGGAACAGGTCTAGCTGTTTTCAGCACATCTCCTTCTTTCACGACAGGAATTACTACTCCAGCGATTACTCTTGGTGCCACTCTTCTTACGGCGACAGGTGACGAGCTTAACTACGTCGATGGTGTTACATCGGCCATCCAGACACAATTGGATGCAAAGCAAAGCACACTAACAAACTCTGCTGGTTTACTTGCTGCCCTTAGTGATGAAACTGGAACAGGTCTAGCTGTTTTCAGCACATCTCCTTCTTTCACGGGTACAGTATCAATTGCTAACCCTGGCCTTTTGGATTTATCAGCGATCATCCACGATGACGCTGCTGCACAAGGGTTAAGATTGCCAAACGTTGTTGGCGCCCCAACGGCTATTACAGATAACCCAGAGGGTCATATAGCATGGGATGCAACGAACAACTTACTTTATGTAAGCACTGATGCTGGTTGGGCTTCAACTTTCAACAATACTGCCTCAGCTAACACGTGGACAAACACAAACGCATTTAACTCCGGGCTTACTGTCGACGCTACACAATTCACAGTTGATGGAACAAATGGCAGCGTTTCGATTGTTCCTCCTGCGTCAATGGTTAATGGAAATATATTGAATGTGTCAAACGCCGGATTGACGATAATTGACAATAACTACATTGGAGTAAACGTTAACTTGGGTAACTTGACAGGCTTGGTGACCAAGAACTTGGTAGGTATTAATGTTGGTGATATCACAGCGGCTAGTGATGGTAATGAATATGGTATTTATGTTTCTGGTACAAATTGGGACTACGGTCTGTATGTGGTTGACACAGCCAAATTTGACGGTGCTTTAACAATCACCGAAGGTGCCTTGACCGACTCAACAATTGTTACTGCTGATATCAAGGATGGAGAAGTATCGAGTGCTGATATAGCAAACGCGACAATCGTTGGAGGCGACCTAGCTGCAAACATTGCGATATCTACAACAGGCGAAGTCACAGCTGATGGTGAGTTAAGCTTAGGTACAGTTGCCACTTTTGTTGACGCTGATACAACTCCTGATGTTTCCGGTTCTGCTTATTGGAATACCAATACGACCGGTGTTACAATAACAGATTTTGATGGAGCTGGGTTGTCTTCCGGACAGGTTATAGTGGTGGTGTCCAAGGGTGCAATCGTCTATGATGTGACGACTCCTGGTGGTATAATTGGCGGTACAACGAACATTACTACTGCTGACGGTGATGTTACTACATTCTTATACGACGGAACAGACTGGAGAGTTATCTCTCGAGTTGACCAGTCGGATGATCTGAACTAATGAAGGTGTTTTTATTCACTAATTATTAACCTATGAAAAAACACCTTATAGTCGCACTGGGTTTGCTTGTACTGCCGGGGTTATCTATGGCGGCATACAATGATCTAACACTTGAAACAGCTGCAATAATTCAAGTTGGCACAAAAGATTTGAATATCAGCGGAACAAGTGCGGTCATTGAGGACATAACTGTTAACCCAACATACTTTGTTGCTAGGCTGCTTCCTGGTTCATCTATAAAAGTCTCGTCGGCAGACAAATACAAGATGACTCATGATGCCAGACCCGGATATGTAACAGAAGTATGTAATAGCACGACATCGTCCCTAGAGTTCACTATCCCAGCGGCAGACCCTGTCTCGTATGTACTTATAGAAGTAGTACCAACAAGCACCGTATGTGGAGCTGTTGGAGGAGGAGGTCCCCTGGTAATTAGCTCCCCAGCCCCTGTTATTAGTAGTGGTGGTGGAACCTATATTCCAGCCAAACCTAAAACTGTTGCTAAAGTAGAAGAAAAGCCTGTTGTGCCCGCGGCAACCGTGGCTAAACCATCTGCCCAAGCTGTAGCTGTGTCGCCGGTCTTTTCAAAAGGAATGTCACTTGGTTTATCCGGAGAGGATGTCAAGAGACTTCAACAACTTTTGAACTCTGACAAAGACACCCTTATAGCTTCATCTGGTGCTGGATCGCCAGGCAAGGAAACGACATACTTTGGTAAGGCTACACAAAAAGCTGTCATGGCTTTCCAGAAAAAGAACAATGTGGCCAAAGAAGGAGATGCCGGATACGGACAAGTTGGACCTAAAACTAGAGCTAAATTGTTAGAGGTTTTTGGTTCGGGAACGGTCAAACCTGCAGAGGTAAAGCCTGTCTCTCCACCGCAGCCTGTTCCTAAATCTGCAACTGTCCAGTCTGCTGAAGACAAAGCAAAAGCTGCAGAGTTGATGAAACAAGTTCAACTGCTGCAAGATTTGCTTGCTAAGTATAAGGCGGCCAAGAAATAGAACAGGAAGACTTCTTAAATAACAAAACACCCCGGAAGGGGTGTTTTGTTATCGTGTTAACACCGTGCTATATTTATCATTATGAAAAGCAATAGCAATACTCTTTGGCTGTCTGTGGTTGGCGGTCTTTTTTTGTCTGTATTAGCACCGGTAATTGTCAGTAGCAGTCTTTTTTTTCCGTATATAACAGGTAAAAATTTTTTCTTTCGGATAATAATCGAAATAACTGCTGTTCTTTGGGTTATCCTTCTTTTGTCTGATCGTAAGTATGTCCCAAAAAGTTCATCAATTCTTTATGGTATTTTGGCTTTTGTACCTGCTGTTTTTTTGGCCGATATTTTTGGTGTTAACCCATACAAGAGCATCTGGTCAAACTACGAAAGGATGGAAGGTTTCGTTACTATTTTCCATTTGGCTTTGTACTTTCTAATGATTATTTCTGTAATAAATACAGAAAAATTATGGAAGAGATTTCACAATTTTATTTTGGGGGTTGGACTATACGCAGGTTTTTATGGTCTTTTGCAGCTCGTTGGTTTTTTGCCAAACATGCAGGGCGGTGCCCGCTTAGATGGGCCGCTAGGAAATTCTGCTTATTTTGGCGGCTACATGCTTTTTATATTTGCCTTGGCACTGTTTAATTTACTTAGATTGAAAACGAACGAGGAAACGGAAACTTATCACTGCTGGATTTATGGAGGTCTTTTGTCGGCTATCCCGCTTGTCTGGATGTTTGATTCTACTGTTGCTGGTGGGCCAGCCAGTAAAATTGTTTTTGGCCTGAACATTTTAGTTGTGCTAGCCGGGCTGGTTGGCCTTTTCGCGTTTAGGAAGTCACGAGAATTCGCAATCGCGACTTATTCATTTGTTTCTCTGCTTAGCCTTTTTTGTCTTTTTAGAACAGCGACAAGGGGCGCCGTGCTCGGATTAATTATTGGAACATTAGTAGCCTTGTGTTTTTTGTTGTGGAAGGGCGACGCAAAAAATAAAAAAATAGCCAAGTATACATTATCAGGCGTTTTGTTTGTGGTTGCTGTTTTTTGGTTGATGGGAGATCTTCCGTTTATTAAAAATAGCCCAACCTTGGGAAGATTAATAAATATTTCTTGGCAGGAAAAAACTGTTTCGTCACGTTTTATGGTTTGGGGGATGGCCCTTCAGGGCTTTAAAGAACATCCCGTTTTGGGGTGGGGGCAGGAAGGTTATAATTATGTTTTTGACAAGTACTATAATCCTGGCATGTGGGCTCAAGAACCATGGTTTGATAGGGCGCACAGCGTGTTTCTTGACTGGCTAGTGGCCGGAGGTCTTGTCTGTTTCCTGCTTTATATTTTGCTCTACATTTTACCCACCAAGTATTTGGTAACTGGCGGCGAGGGATCAACAAATTTATCTTTAGATGAAAGGGCGGTTCTTGTTGGGCTTTTATCGGCATATGCCTTCAACAACATATTTGTTTTTGATAATCTTGTTAGTTACCTCATGTTCTTTGCGCTTTTGGCCTATATACATTTTGAATATTCCGAAGACACAAAATGGCGCAAAGATATAGTGAGTGCAAAACTAGACCAAAAAAACTTTAACCTTGGAGTGTCTTTGGCAATAGTGTTGGCGGTTGTTTCTTTGTACGTGATAAACATTAAACCAATATTGGCAGCAGAAAATATCATAGGGGGCCTAATGTCTAACGGATCTGAACAAGCGCTTACCTACTACGAGAAGGTTAAAGATTTGGACACGTTTGGCACAACAGAAGCGAGAGAACAGTTGGCGCAATGGGCGTCGTCGGTTGGGTTGTCTTCTGCCCCACAAGACTTGAAGATGAAGTTTTTTAGCACTGCGGCCAGTGAAATGAAAAACCAGATCGATTTGTACCCAGAAGATATTCGCTACCAAATATTTATGGCCAACATAATGGCCTCGTACGGTCAGATTGGAGATGCCATAAAGTATCTCGAAATGGCTAACAACTTATCTCCGAAAAAACAGGATGTTATGTACCAGCTGTCTCGCTACTACATTTTGTCTGGCGACAAAGAGAAGGGTTTGTCTTATGCAAAAAAAGCGCTTGACCTCGATCTTTCTAACACAAAAGCAAGACTCGTTTATCTCGATGTCGTGATCGCTACGGGGGACAGAGAAACAGAAAAAAAGTTGTTAGAAGGATATCAAGGTTTATCTACCGACACGAGTTTGGTTAACTCATATATTGCAGCTGGAAGGTTTGATATGGCCGTTTTAATTTGGAAGAAGGTGGTGGAAGAAGACCCAAAAAATGTTCAGGCTCGTTTATCTCTTGCTGCTGCGTATCTAAAAACGAACGAAAGGTCTGCGGCCGTGAAAGAGTTAGAAGCTATAAAAGGTATTAATCCAGATTCTTCAAATCAGATCGATTTTTATATAAAGGAGATAAAGGCTGGCAGAAATCCCGCGCAATAACTTAGTTTTTGTGTTTATGGTTTGTCATGACCAACAAATTTTCTAACTTTTTGTCTGTCTCATCTGGCGTCATCGGAGACTTTTTGATGACCGTTAACCTGGCCGAAAACTTTTATCTGTCATCTGGAGAAAAGATTAAGACGACCATTTTTGCCAGCAGGAATGCCTATTTTTTAGAAGAGCTGCTTGGTGACGGATATCCTTACATTAAAATTGTTCCGATTAATTTTAAAGGTTTAATATCATCACATATCTTTAGCCTTATTTTAAGCAAAAATTTGGTGGTGTTACCCATGTTATTTAAGGGTTATCCTTTTAAGTCTCTATTTTTTATGAAGCTGTTTTGTTTGTGGCCAGGAAGTTGTTTAGTTGGTTTTTCTGGCGTATCACCATATTCGTGGTATAACAAATTTTTTTATACTACAGAAATTGTTTTTGATTTAAAACGTGAGTTTTTTGACAATCTTCTTGCGACGTTAAATATTGCTGGCCTGTCTGTTTCTTTTTCTATTCCTCGGCTACATTTACGACAGCGGGTGGAGAGTTTGGCGGCGGGAGATGTTGAGGGTAAGTATATTGTTTTTCATGTCGCGGCCAGCCGCCCAAGAAGGACGCTTCCCGTGAAGCGCTGGAGCAGCCTAGTAAACGATGTTTTAGCCATTGATGATAGTATTTCTATTGTGTTTACTGGATCACCTGCTGACAGCAGCTTCGTAGAACAGATTATTGGCGGGAAAGATAGTCAAAGGTGTAAGAATCTGGCAGGTAAAATAAATGCCTCAGCGCTATTGCGCGTTATAGACAGAGCTATTTTGTACGTGGGCGTCGATACCGGTATTACCCATTTAGCAGCAATGCTAGAAAAAGAAATGGTGGTTTTGGGGCACAACGAAAGTCCAACCTGGCTGCCAAGCTACAACAAAAAAGCACTTATTCTAGTAGATAAATCAGAATGTGTTTGCAAAGGAGATAATTCAGTGAGGTGTACTAGAAGTTACGACGGTAGGGAATATACCAAATGCATGTTGGGTGTTTCAAACGAGAAGATACTTGCGTCCATAAGGCAAAAACTGAGCGTTTAATTTTTTCCTAATTTTTGACCTATTTTCTGCTTGATGAGGAAGTAGATTGTCTTTAGCGGAGAAAATATTTCAACTGACTCCGGCATCTTGTAGTTGTGGGGAGATGCCATTATATCGAAAGATAGCGATGGCCCTCCTAAAAAGAATGCCCTTGGAGAAATTAAGCACGTTAATAGCGAGGTATTTAATATTTTTCCCAAAACAATACGGTCACCAATTTCTAGGCAGCAGTACATTCTATAGCCAATCGATTTGAAAAATTTTGCTATATCTCTCTGAGAAAAATCGTGTTTTCTTAGGGCGTATAGGTTTACTTCAAGAAAAACTACCGGTTGGTTGCTTGTGAAAGTTTTTTTGGCGCCGCCAAGAACGGCTGGTTCCATTCCTTCCACGTCTATTTTTATAAGGTCTGCTTCGTTTGTCTCTGCATCTATCGTACTTATAACTATGTCGCCAGGCCTATCTTGGAGCATTTGGGAACCGGCATTTCCTGGTTGTACCTCTCCTAATGAAGCACGGCCAGGGGCTGATCCAAGTCCGAGCTTTTTTGCTTCTACATTTTTAATGTCATTTATCAATGAGTTATGTTCTAGATATTTAAAAGTGTCAGGTGATGGCTCAAACGATACTACTTTTTTTGCCCATTTAGACAGAGGAATGGAAAATGTGCCAATATGCGCACCCGCATCGATTACAACAGAATTTTCGTTTATAAATTTTTTTATTAAAAGAAGTGCCTGGTGCTGGTGGTAGGACTCTTTATCTAAAAGACGTGATGCTATTTTGGCATCGCGTTTTGGATCGACAGAGAGTAGGCCATATAAAGTTTTTACTGTTACGGAATTTGGTATAATAGGAAGCTTTTCGTTCATGGTAGTTATTATACGCCCTGAGATATCTTGAATACTAGGAATATCAACATAATTTACGGTTGTTCTTGACTTATTAATCATATTTTGCTAATATGGGGGAGTTGAGTGCTTTATAGCATTCCAGAACATTCAAATGTCTTCGCAAAATACCCCTTATTTTAAGGGGGTTTTGCGTTTTTGGGTGATAATAGTATAATTGTAAACGAGCCCTTCCGTTCGTGTTTGCGGTAAGCCACGGCCGGCGAGGCACTCAATAAGACATTTGTTTTGGAGTAAGCTACCGCCGGCCCTGGCTTCTCGTAAGCCAGGGCTTGGTTTTAGAGGAGTTGATTCTTATTTGGTTGTTCAAACTTAGCGGAGAGGAACCCGATGTCATTTCTATCAAAAATTTTTGGCGACAACAGTTCACGGGAAGTAAAAAAACTTCAGCCTATTGTCGACGAAATAAATGAACTTGGTAAAAAAATATCAGTTCTGTCAGATTTAGAATTGCGAGGCAAGGCTTCTGAATTCAAAAAGAGGTTGGTAGAAGGCGCGACTCTAGACGATATATTACCCGAGGCTTTTGCGGTTGTGAGAGAGGCGACCAAACGTACTCTTAACAAGCCCCACTTTGATGTTCAGCTTATAGCTGGCATTATTTTGCATCAAGGAAAAATTGCAGAAATGCGTACGGGCGAAGGAAAAACCCAGGTTGCGGTTTTGCCAGTTTATCTTAATGCGTTGTCAGGACAGGGGGTCCATGTAGTCACCGTTAACGACTATCTATCTCGAAGAGACACCGTCTGGATGGGGCAAATTTACGATTTTTTGGGTTTGTCTGTTGGTGTTATAAATCACGAAGAATCTTTTCTCTACGATCCAGGCCACAAAGAGGCAGATAAAGAACGCGATGAACTTGGTCTTTTTAAAGTTAAGTACGAATTTTTGCGACCATGTTCCCGTAGAGAGGCTTACGCGGCAGACATAACTTATGGTACAAACAACGAATTCGGTTTTGATTATCTTCGCGACAACTTGGCATATAACAAGGAGGGACTGGTTCAAAGATTTATCGCGGATGAGACCGGATATCGTGCTAACCACAACTTCGCAATTGTTGATGAAGTCGACTCTATTTTAATAGATGAAGCTAGAACTCCTCTTATAATTTCTGCTCCGTTTGCTGACTCTGAAAATTTATACAAAACTTTTGCCGATATAGCTACCCGGTTGATACCCGAAGAAGATTACACCGTTGACGAAAAGTTTAAAACTGTGAGCGTTACCGAAAGCGGCATAGATAAGGCTGAAAAGGTTCTTGGTGTTGGAAACATCTATACTGAAAAAGGCATCAAATATGTTCACCACCTGGAAACTGCTATTAGGGCAAAGGCGCTATTTAAAAAAGACCATCACTACGTTGTTAAAGATGGCGAAATAATAATTGTTGATGAGTCAACCGGACGTTTGCAGCCGGGGCGAAGATGGTCGGAAGGTCTTCATCAGGCGATAGAAGCTAAAGAGGGTGTTGATGTACAGCAAGAGTCGCGAACGTTAGCTACGGTCACATTCCAAAATTATTTCAGGATGTACAAAAAGTTGTCTGGTATGACAGGCACGGCGCTAACATCGTCCGAAGAGTTTTTGAAGGTTTATGGTTTGGATGTTATATCTATTCCTACTAATAAATCTTCGGCGAGGCTAGACGGTGACGATCTTATTTTCCAAACAACTCATGGAAAATACACAGCTATTGCCAGACGAGTTAAGGAGCTAAACAAGAAAGGTCAACCGGTTTTAATTGGCACGGTTTCAATCGAGCGAAATGAAGTTTTGTCTAGCTATCTGAAACGTGAAGGTGTGGCACACGAAATTTTAAATGCGAAAAATCACGAGAGGGAAGGAGAGATAATCGCTCAGTCTGGGCGCAAGGGGAGTGTTGTGGTAGCAACAAACATGGCAGGAAGAGGAGTCGATATTAAATTGGGTGGTACGCCATCAACACAAGAGGAGTACGAGGAGGTCAGGAATCTCGGAGGCTTGTGTGTTATTGGTACCGAGCGTCACGAGGCCAGAAGAATTGATAATCAATTGCGAGGACGAAGCGGTCGTCAAGGAGATCCAGGTGAAACTCAGTTTTTTGTTTCTTTAGAAGATGATCTCATGAGGATTTTTGCCTCTGATACTGTAAAAAATATGATGGGCCGGTTTGGTATTCCGGAGGATGAGCCAATCCAAAATCGTCTAGTATCAAAAACCATAGAATCTGCCCAAACAAAAATTGAAGGGTTCAATTTCGATGCGCGCAAACATTTGCTTGAATACGACGATGTCATGAACCATCAGCGAAACGTTATTTATGAAAGACGCCGCCGCATTTTACTTGGAGACAATAATTTTATAGACGAATATTTTTCTACGTTGGCACAGAAACAAGAAAATCCGGAGGCGGCTCTCGAGATTTACAGAAGCAAAAAGCAGGCACTTGGAGATGAAAAGTTTTACAAAATGTCTGGCGCTCTCTGTATGCAGATTATAGACATGCTTTGGATCGAGCATCTCGAAGCCATGGAGTATATGCGTTCAAGTGTTCGTCT